>JAIRXV010000095.1 GCA_031268115.1 Bifidobacteriaceae bacterium | reverse complement strand
TGCTTTTCGACGGGGACCGGATTGTCTTTGAGGACTACCGCCGCCACCACGCTGAAATCCACATTGAGCTGGGTCGGCTCCTAGCCGATGTGGCCGCGGCCCGGCCCGGTGAGAGCGCTAAGGCAGCGGTCACCGGATCGGCCGGTTTGGGGATGGCCGATCTTCTGGGTGTGCCCTTTGTGCAGGAGGTAATCGCCGAAACTACCGCTATTCAGCTATTCGACCCGGCTGCGGACGTGATCATCGAACTCGGCGGCGAGGATGCCAAGATCACCTATCTCAAACCCGTCCCCGAGCAGCGCATGAACGGTACATGCGCGGGCGGCACGGGTGCGTTCATCGACCAGATGGCGACACTTCTTGGCACTGACGCCGCCGGTCTGGACAACCTGGCGGCCCGCTACGAAACGCTCTATCCGATCGCCTCCCGGTGTGGAGTGTTCGCGAAATCGGACATTCAACCCCTTTTGAACGATGGCGCCCGCCACGAGGATTTGGCGGCGTCGATCTTCCAGGCCGTGGCTACCCAGACCATCGCCGGTTTGGCGTGCGGGCGGCCCATTAGGGGTCGCGTGGTCTTCCTCGGCGGCCCGCTCCATTTCCTGCCCCAGCTGCGGGCCGCGTTCGGCCGAGCGTTGGCGGCCAGCGGGGCCGAATTGGTGGCACCGGAGCGTGCCCAATTGACAGTTGCCGTGGGGGCGGCGCTCTTGGCGGAACAGGATTCACCCCTGGCGGACCTGGAGGCGCGGGCCATCGCTCCGGCCCGTGGCAACGGTGCCGCGGGCGGCGGGGCCGGAAGGATGCGGCCGTTGTTCGCGGACGAAGACTCCCGGGCGGCGTTCGCGGCCCGTCACGCCCGGGCGCATGTTCAACAGGTCCCAACCTCTGAGGCCCGCGGCGCATGCTTCCTGGGGATCGATGCCGGCTCTACCACCATCAAGGCCGTCCTGGTAGACGATTCGGCTCGAATCGTCTACTCGCACTACGCCCCGAACGGCGGCGATCCGGTGGGGGCGGCCGCCGCCATCTTGACCGAGGTCCGCCGGGCCTTGCCCGGTCAGGCGATCATCGCCCGGTCCTGCGCCACGGGCTATGGCGAGGGCCTGATTCGGGCGGCCCTTCACGTGGACGATGCCGAAGTCGAGACCATGGCGCATTATCGGGCCGCCGAGTTCCTCGACCCGGAAGTCACCAGCGTCATCGACATCGGTGGGCAAGACATGAAGTACTTGCGCATCTTCGACGGCGTGATCGATTCGATCTCAGTCAACGAGGCCTGTTCGTCCGGCTGCGGCAGTTTCCTACAGACCTTTGCCCAGACGCTCGGTCTGGACATCGACACGTTCGCTGAGGCGGCGATGGCGGCATACGCCCCGGTGGATCTAGGTTCACGCTGCACGGTGTTCATGAACTCCTCCGTCAAGCAAGCCCACAAGGAAGGTGCCACCGTCGGTGATATTTCCGCTGGCCTGTCCTATTCGGTGGTCCGCAACGCCCTTTACAAGGTCATCAAGCTGCGCGATCCCGACCAGTTGGGCGCCCACGTCGTGGTCCAAGGCGGCACGTTCTGCAACGACGCCGTCCTGCGGGCCTTCGAACTGCTAACTGGCCGCGAGGTGGTCCGCCCAAACATCGCGGGATTGATGGGTGCCTTCGGAGCCGCCCTGATTGCCCGTGCCCGCCACGCGCCGGGCCATCCCTCTCGCCTACTTCCACCGGTTGCGCTGCGCAACCTTTCGGTACAGACCCAGACCGCCACTTGTTCGCTGTGCCAAAACCATTGCCAATGCACTATCTCGACGTTCCCGGACGGCGAAAGGCACGTGTCTGGCAACCGATGCGAACGCGGCGCCGACAAAACCAGGGGCAAATCCGAGGTCCCCAACCTATACGAGACCAAGTACAAGCGCCTGTTCGCCTATCGGCGCTTGACTGAGGCCGCTGCCACCCGCGGGGACATTGGTATCCCCCGAGTGTTGAACATGTACGAGAACTATCCCCTGTGGTTTACCGTCCTGACCCGTCTGGGATTCCGTGTCATGATCTCGGGTCGCTCCAGCCACGACCTGTTTGTCCAAGGTATGGATTCAATCGCCTCAGAGAATGTTTGCTATCCGGCTAAACTGGTCCACGGGCACATCGAGCAGCTCGTCGCCCGGGGTATCCGGACCATCTTCTACCCGTCTGTCGCGTACGAACGCGAACTCGTGGAAGGGGCCGACAACCGGTACAACTGCCCCGTGGTTGCGTCCTACCCGCAGGTGATAGGCAACAACATCGCGGCGCTGCGCGATGGGGTCGACGGCGAGCCGATCCGGTTCTTAGATCCCTTCGTCAACCTTGCGTTGCCGGACAAGCTGGCCGACCGGTTGGTCGAAACTCTGGCGGATTGGAATGTCACCCTAGCTGAGGCCAGGGAGGCCGTTGCGGCCGGCTACGCCGAACAGGAAGCGTTCGCCGCGGATATGCGCACAGCGGGGGAAGCGGCCTTGGAATGGATGAAAGCGAAGGGGAAGGCCGGCATCGTCCTGGCCGGACGGCCCTATCACGTGGACCCAGAAATCCACCATGGCATCCCAGAGCTGATCACGGGACTGGGTATGGCCGTCCTCACCGAGGACTCCATTGCCCACCTCGGGAACGTGGCTCGCCCGCTGCGTTCGCGGGACCAGTGGGCCTACCATTCGCGCCTCTATGCCGCCGCCGATGCCGTCACTCGGGTCGAGGGGCTCGAATTGGTGCAACTGAATTCGTTCGGTTGTGGACTGGACGCGATTACCACCGACCAAGTGGCCGAAATCCTCCACGCCTCGCATGGGGTCTACACCTGTTTGAAGATTGACGAGGTGTCCAACCTCGGGGCGGCCCGAATCCGGCTCCGCTCCCTGGCGGCAGCGGCGGCCGAACGGGCCGCCCACCCGCTGCCCGGCCCAGGGGTCGAGGGCAGCTACGCTTTGGAACGCCGCGCCTTCACCAAGGAAATGAAAGCCAAGCACACAATCGTTGCCCCGCAAATGTCGCCGGTACATTTCTCCTTGCTGGAGGCCGTATTCCAAGGGGCAGGCTACCGGTTGGAGGTGCTTGAGCACACCACGGGCGAAGACGTCGAAACCGGCCTCAGATACGTCAACAACGATTCCTGTTACCCGGCCATTATGGTAGTGGGTCAGCTTGTGGGTGCGTTCACGTCCGGGCAGCGCGATCCCGACACTACAAGTGTTGTAATCACCCAGACAGGAGGCATGTGCCGCGCCACAAACTACACCGGCCTATTGCGCAAAGCATTGGTGGAGGCCGGTTATCCGCAGGTGCCCGTAATAGCGCTGTCCACTCAAGGGATCGAACGCAACCCGGGTATTCGCTTCACCATGCCCATGGTGCATCGGGCCATGCAGGCCATCGCGCTGGGCGATCTTCTTCAGGCCGCTGTCCTCAGGATTCGTCCGTATGAGGCCGCGCCCGGTTCAACGATGGCGCTCTACCGAGTTTGGGACGCTGCCGTGCGCCAGTATTTCCTCACCAACCGATGGTCGGGGTACGGCGGGCTCGTACGCGGAATAGTCAAAGACTTCGACCGCCTCGCGAAACGCGACATTCCGCGGAAGCCGAGGGCCGGCATCGTCGGAGAGATCCTGGTGAAGTTCCATCCGGACGCGAACAACCACGTCGTAGACGTGGTTGAAGCAGAAGGGTGGGAAGCCACACTGCCCGGCCTCATGGAGTTCGTTGTCAACGGCATGTACGCGGCGGAATGGAACTACCGCAACCTCGGCACCGAAGGCCGCAAGCGGTATCTCAAGAAAGGCTTGCGGTGGCTGGCCGAAGCGTATCGCGCACCGGTGCGGCGCGCGCTCGCGCGGGCACGGACGGATATCCCCGGACCTGGACACCTTCCCAGCATGATACGCGCGGCCGAACCAATCGCGTCCCTAGGAAATCAGGCGGGGGAGGGGTGGCTATTGACTGCTGAAATCCTCGAACTCATCGAAAATGGAGTCAACGCGATAATCTGTGCCCAGCCGTTCGCGTGCCTACCCAACCACGTCACCGGCAAAGGCATGTTCCGAGAGATTAGACGGCGGCATCCCGAGGCGAACATCGTCGCAATCGAATACGACCCCGGTGCCAGCGAAGTCAACCAGCTGAACCGGATCAAACTGCTCCTTGCCGGAGCCGCGGCCAGTAGCCGGGGAGCAGCGGGCGCGGGCGGTGTGCCGCGAGCCGCCGCAGTCGAGCCGGCGGGCGCGGAATAGGGTGTGGTGCGGGCATCTTGTAGGGTCGAGGCCATGAATCAATCCACGAGCGCGCTGGCCCGCGCCGATGCCCGACGCCCCGACCAGTTGCGCCCCGTGAAGATCGCCCGAAACTGGCTGGAGGCCGCCGAAGGCAGTTGCCTCATCGAGTTCGGGCGAACTCGCGTGCTGTGTGCGGCATCGTTCACCGAGGGTGTGCCGCGCTGGCGCCGAGGCACCGGCGAAGGCTGGGTGACCGCCGAATACGCGATGCTGCCGAGGTCCACGACCGAACGCAGCGACCGCGAATCTATCCGGGGGCGCGTGGGGGGCCGGACTCACGAAATCTCGCGACTGATCGGACGCTCCCTTCGGGGAGTCCTGGATGTGCGGGCCCTGGGCGAGAACACGGTGGTCTTGGATTGCGACGTTCTCCAGGCCGATGGCGGCACCCGGACGGCCGCGATCACGGGCGCCTACGTGGCGCTGGCCGACGCCATCGCTTGGGCGCGGCGCTCCGGCGCGGTCAAGGCCAAAGCCGAGGTGTTGAAGGACTCTGTTTCGGCCGTCAGCGTCGGGATCGTGGGGGGCTTGCCGATGCTGGACCTGCCCTACGAGGAAGACGTTCGGGCCGACACCGACATGAACGTCGTTATGGCAGGCAGCGGGCAGTTCATTGAGGTGCAAGGCACCGCCGAACACGCGCCGTTCACTAGGGGTGAGCTGGATACGCTGCTGGATCTTGCCGCGCGGGGGACCGCCGAGTTGGCTCAGCTACAGCGCGCGGCGCTGGAGAGTGAGGCGTGAGCGGAGGCGCGAAACTCGTCTTCGCCACGCACAACGCGCACAAGCTACGCGAGGTCACCACCATCCTGGGTGAGGCGATGGAGTTGGCGAGGGGCGTCATCGTCGGAGCGGACGCGGTAGGCGGCCCCGATGTCAAGGAGACGGGTGTGACCTTTGCGGAAAATGCCGTCCTCAAAGCGCGGGCGCTGGCGGAGCACAGCGGCCTGCCAGCAATCGCCGACGATTCGGGGCTATGCGTGGAGGTGCTGGGCGGTGCGCCCGGGGTGTTTTCGGCGCGTTGGGCAGGCACGCACGGGGACGATGCCGCCAATCTGGCGTTGCTGTTGGATCAGCTGAGCGATGTCCCGCCGGGCAAACGCGGCGCCTGGTTCGAGTGTGCGGCGGCGCTGGTCACACCCGACGGCCAAAGTTGGATGGAGAGCGGAAAGTTGATGGGATCGCTGACCGCGGCACCGCGCGGGTCTGGCGGATTCGGCTACGACCCGGTTTTGGTCCCGGTGGGCGGTGCTCGCACATGCGCGCAACTCGATCCCGAAGAGAAGAACACCATCTCGCACCGAGGCCGGGCCTTTCGGGCGTTGGCGCCGCACATCGCCCGAGTGTTGGCGCGGGGGTGAAACAAAGCCCGCATACGAGGGTAGGCTCGGCACGTGTGTGACATCGACGTGGCCGCAACTACCTCTGCGGCGGGTGGGGCGGGGACCCCAAGAATGAGCGGTGAACTGAGATGAATGCCCTTAGTACCTTGGCGCGACCGCGCGGGCGCGAAATCCGGTCGGTTTGGCTACGCGTGCGTCCGTACGCCGCCGCGGGTGGAGTGTTCGTTGTTGCTGCCTTTACGCTCACCTACCGTCTGCCGACTTCCAATTTGAATGCCGACGAACTGACCTATGCTGCGGCGGCCCGGGAATACGCGCATGGCAGTTATACCTCCAACCTGGAACATCCGTTCGTTGCCAAGTACATATTTGGATTCGCCCAACTGGTGTTAGGCGACGGCATTGAGGCCATGAGAATCACGGCGGTCGCCTCGACTCTGATCGCGGGAATGATCCTCTATGCCTGGATCGCCTCGGCGGCCGGGCGCCTGCCAGCCGTGGCCGCGATGGCGTTTTGGTTGCTCGCGCCGCGCCTACTCTACCCCGAGATGGGCCCCAGGGTCGATCGCTACGGAATCCTAGAGCCAATCCTGTGTCTCTTTACAATAATAGCGATGGCGATAGGTTGGAAGTGGGCCCAAACTGGACGTTGGAGTTGGATGGCGTTGGCTGGCCTGGCTTCCGGCCTTACCGTTGGCGTGAAACTCTCTGGCGCGGTGGTGGTCGTGGGCACCATCCTATTCGTGTTCATGCGTCGGCGCATCCGTGCCATGGTTCAGATCGTGTCCTACGGAGCTATATCTGTCGTTGCGTTCCTCGCCACCTATGCGCCGATGGGCAATCCAATCCCAGCGCTGAAATTCATGCTGACGTTTCAGTCGCAGCATGCGCAGAACGGTCATTTGGTTGACGTGGCCGGGGTCGCCTATCAGTTCCCACCGCCATGGGCGCTGCTATGGTTCTTGTACTACGGCCTTGGGCTGGCCGCTTCCATCGGGTTTGGGGTTGCGGCGTGTCTTTGTTTGGCGTTGATATTCACCAGGTTCGTGCGCTATCGTCCTGGTGGCAGGCATTTGGCTACGGCCAAGGGCGCGCTGGGGGGGGGGGTCGAGGAGTGAGCGAACCAAGACATTGCGTTGGCTTGGCCTTTACGGTGCCATCTTATTCGTGCTATGGGTATTGTTGCATGCCTTCGTGGTGCGGATAGCATTGGGACACTACTATGTGATTCTGCTTGCACCCCTTTCCGTTGTGGCCGGTGTCGGGGTGGCCTGGCCGTGGACGATCCGAAGGTCCCGAGGCCCCGCGGGTGGCGTGCTGCTTGGCGCCCGGGTGGCGGCGACCCTCAGCTTGATCGGGCTGGCCGCGGGTGCGGCCGTGAGCCTGGTAGCGGCCGCCCAAACCCACGTTTCAGGGGCGGCGCGGGCGGTCGGTGAACTGGAGGCGATGGGGCGTCCGGCCGAGACGATACTCGCCACGGGCTTCGCGGGATGGGAGGTGAGCTACTATCTGGGTTCGCGAACAGAAATAGGGGAAGGTCAAGAGCTGGACGCCATTCTGATTGAGCATCACTGGGTCCGCGAACGCCCCTCACCGGAGATCGAGGCCTACGTGGCGCAGAACCTGGAGTGTTTGACCAGGATTGACCTCGACTCGGTGGAGATGTACGTAGATGCGTCTGGTGGTCGGATCGATCTGAGCCACGGTTGTGCGGCCCCGCCGGGGTCTTAGGCGGCGTCGGGAAACTCGAGGCGCTACGGACCGAGAGGAAGTACCCGGCCGCCGTCGATCCGGATCCTCTGGCTTGCGTTGGCGTCGGAGGAGGCCGGGCGACAAAGCGGCCGACATCTGCGTCAACTGGATCGGCGCAGACCGCGCTGACCAGTTGACACGGAGCAGCCAGCATTATTAGGTCGGTGCTTTTCGGCGCCGACCTAGGCGGCCGGACGTACGCGACCTCGGAGCCATCTTCGGGCCATGCAAGGTCCATTGGCACTCGCAGGGGCCTATGGGTGCGCGAGACGGGACTTGAACCCGTACACCCGAAGGCACAGGAACCTAAATCCTGCGCGTCTGCCAATTCCGCCACTCGCGCTCGGCGTCCCAGCATACGTGAGAGCGGCCACCGGCGTGGTGCCGGTTGGGACGCGGGGCGCGGTACGGTGGGCGGTCATGGAGAACACATCCTCCCCGGCCGCGTTGGCCGCCCGTATCGCCGAGCGCGAAGCGGACCTAGCCGCAAGTGTCGCCCACCTCACCGCCGAACTGAGTCCAGCTTCCTTGGCGGCGCGCGCCGAGCGGTCCGTTCGCAGTGAAGCCCACCGTCTCGTCCACGACGATTCCGGCCGCCTCTCCACCCCGTTCCTGGCGACATTGGTGGGCGCGGTCGCGCTGGCGGTGGGCCTTATCGTGGTCCGGGTGGTCCGAAAGTGAATCCGGCGGACGATGACGTCCCGCAGCCAGACGCCACCGGCCTTGGCGCCGTAGGCAGCGGGGGGCAGAGTCCGGGTGGCGGGACCCGCACCAAGCGAGGGGCCGAGGTTGGACCCGAATCGGCAGCAAGAAGGGGAATCGAGGAGCTCGACGGGGCCGATTCCGCGGGCGGAGCGCTGGAGCCGGGCGGCGCAGAGCCGGCCTCACGCCCCGCGCCGAGGCTTCCGGACGGGCCGCTGCCGATCCGAATGATGGCGGACCGTTTGCTCGTTCTGCTGGACGCCGAATCCGCTGACCGTCGCTCCGCCGGCGGGATCCTGATCCCTGTCACTGCTTCTGTCGGAAAGCGTTTGGCATGGGCGTTCGTGGTGGCGCTGGGCACGAATGTGCGGCACGTCAAAATGGGCGAACGGATCCTGTTCGATCCTTCTGATCGCGCCGAGGTGGAGCTACAGGGCCAAACCTACTTACTCTTGCGTGAGCGCGACATCCATGGCGTGGCCGAACAAGAGGAAGGACCAGCGGCAGGTGGCTTGTACCTGTGAGGCCGGCCAGTCCTGTCGGGCGATTTCCGCGTCTGGCGTTGCCCTGCTACCCTGGGTGGCCGCGCGCCATTAGCTCAAGTGGCAGAGCAGCTGACTCTTAATCAGCGGGTTGGGGGTTCAAGTCCCTCATGGCGCACTTAGCTTGCCTGGTCAGGCCTCAGTTTTCGCCCGCGTCGCCGAGGGGGAACTTGAGTGTCTGGCAGTTTATTCGCGCGCGAGAGCCTGTGTGCGGGGGTCTGGCGGCGGGGTGTTCGGCCGGTCTGGGGGCGTCTGGGGTTGACTGGAGCGGATGGAAGAACTCGCCACCGGTGTGCGGGACCCTCGTAGGCGCGTCCCGCGTCCCCTGACTCCTGGAGCGTGGCGTGGATGGTGGGCGAACACCCGGGGCGCCGGTTGGCAGTTCCCGCCGAACCCGCTGCGCGGACGTCCAAGGGACCCCGGATGATCCAGACGCTCGGGGTAGGCCTGAGGCACGCCGCCGATCAGCCCATCGGCCCTGACTGAGGCTCAGAAGCAGAGGATATTGGTGGCTGCCGAGAAGGGGCAGCAACTCGCCGGGCATTTCCCTGACGCGGCGGCGGAGGCATCACGGGGTAGTCGAGTTCGTGGCGGCGTCGCCGCAGCGTGCCGAACGACGCGAACGCTTCACCGAACTGGCCGACAATCACCGCCTCCACCGCTCTGTGCCCCCCTGCTGTTGTGGCTCGCAGGTTCTGCCGCGCGAGCAGCGCCATTCCCGCGTGGCGTGCGGCATCGTATGCGATGACATAGGCCGTGACCGGGTCAGTATCGATCAGGGTCCGAGCGGATGCGAGAATCTTACGGCTCCGGTCCATCAGTGCGTCAGTCTCGCCGCTCGCCCGAGGCTCCCGCGCGACGGCATTCTGAGCGATCAACGCCTCAATCTGCGCCTCGCCGCGCCTCCACGGAGCCATTTGAACAGCTTATGGCTTCACGGTGACGTGATGGCCCTCTTTGATCGATGCGACCAGAGCATCGCTGGCGGCGTCCCACTGCGCCACCGAGCGTAGGACAGGGTTCACATCGATGTGGAGACGTCCTTGCGCGCGATCGGCCGCCGCATAGACCGAGCCGCGATCCGCGTCACCCACCGCTAACACGTCAATGTCCTGCGGTTCTGGTCCCGCCTCGCCCGCCAGGCGCCTTGCCCAAGAGCCGAAGATCACGACTCTCTCGGCCCCGAAAACGTTGGCGAACTCCTCAGCGACAACCTGCGCCGGGCCGAAGCTCAGGAGCAACAGCTCCGCCATCGGACGGAAGTATCTCGATGCGGTGTTCGCCGTGACCATGCGGTTCCGGCCCAGTGCCCGGCTGGTCACAAGCCCTGCGGTCTCCAGA
>JAIRXV010000087.1 GCA_031268115.1 Bifidobacteriaceae bacterium | reverse complement strand
GGTGCGGGCGAGACGCCCCAGACCGGCGGCCTGCAACCGTTGCCGGGGCCGGGGTCGGTCACCATCGGCGGATTTGGCGGCAAGGCCGCCCCGACGCGGGTGTGGACCGGCAAGACCGTCCGCTACGAGGCGACGGTTGTTCCGGCGGGCGTCGGCGGGGTGACCTGGACGTCATCGAACCCGAAGGTCGCGTCCGTCGGGCCCGACGGCACAGTCAAGGGTCTGACCGAAGGCCGCGTGGTCATCACCGCAACCGCTGGGGCCGGCATCAGCGCGACCCGGGCGCTCACGGTGATGACGAAGGTCGCCAAAGTCGCTTCACCGGTCAAGAGGGCCACCATGACCAAGGGGACGGCGCTGCGAATCCCGGCTGTCGCGTACACGGACGCTGGCACGAAAGCGCGCTTGACCTGGAAATCCTCCAACCCGAAGGTCGCCAAAGTGGCTACCACCGGTAAGGTGACCGCATTGCGCCCAGGCTGGGCGAACATCACCGCAACCAGCCTGTCCGGCAAACGGGTGAGCATGCTCATCCGCGTGGCCCCCGCCGCCCGCCCAGCGGACGGCCTCAAGGCGGTGGCCGTCGAGGTGGGCCAGACCACGTGGATCAAAGCGGCCGTGACACCTGCCGCCGCGACGGTGACGGCCGCGCCAGAGTTCACGTCGTCCAAGCCGAGCGTGGGAACCGTCGACAAGGCCGGGCGCGTCACCGCGAAGAAGTCCGGAACCACGGTCGTCACGGTCCGCTACGCCGGAAAGACGGCCCGCGTGACGGTGCGGGTGCCGTAGGAACCGCAACGCTGGGCAGGAGTCTGTTGGGCGGGGCACCGCCCCGCCTTGGCTGTCGGGCGGGGCACCGCACTGCACGGTGGTCGGGCGGGGCACCACCCTGCTCTGGTGGTCGGGCGGGGCACCGCCCTGCCTTGTCCTCGGCAGCGCTTATAGAAACCCCGCACCAGCGCCGAGGCGGACCTTGTTGCTCTTGCTTCCCCCTGCGAGTGTCCGCCGCCCGGGCTCCCCGGCTCAATCTGAGCTTTGGCGCGGCTTGCGCAGCCGCCTCACAGCGAAAAGAACGCCGCCGCCAGCCGCCAAGACGGCGACAACCAAACCCACGATGACGGCCAGATTGTTCGCGCCCGCCGCGCCCGCGGGGCCCGCAGCAAGCGTCCCTTCGGTGGCGGGCAGGTCTGCCGCCGCGACCTCGTAGACCACAGCGCCATCTTTCCCGGAGTGGAGCCGGTAGGTAACGCCATCGAACGAGGGCAAGAACCCCAACCGCCACAGATCGGCCGCCGCGCTGTCGGTTCCGAAGAACGAGGCCGTGAACTCCTTCTCCCCGACCGAGGAGCCAACGCGGTCCTCGGTGACGGCGTCGAGGGCGACACCCAACGCGGTGATGCCTTTGACCGCGGTCGGGCCGGGGCATTGCCCGTAATACTCCCCGAATTCGTCGTTCACGTATTGGGCCGCCGCCTGGTACACGTCCCGGTCAACGCTGGACGGCTCGGCGAACGACCCTTCGGCGGCGTACCGCCCCAGCAGGGCTATCGCATCGTCGGTCGCCTCGCGCGTTTCGAGCGGCAGGAAATCCGTGAAGGCGGTCAGGCCGTCGGGGAACTCGTCTTCGGACACGGTGGTGCCCTCAGGCGCGGCCATCTCGTAGGCGATGGTCCCGTCCGCCATGTTGTGCAGCCGGTAGGTCACCCCATCGCTGGAGACCACAAAACCGTCTTCTACGAGGGTGCCGGCGGCCCGGTAGCCGTCTTGGCCGCCGCCATCGTCGCCTATTAGGGAGCCGAAGTATCCCGCAAACATGCCCTCCTGGGTGGCGCCAACGTTCTTCAGGCCGCTGGTCTGGCTGACGACCGAGCCGACGTTCGCCGCATTCATCCATTTCTTCCAAATCGTGTTGCAGTAGTTCCACAACTCGTCGGAGACGGACTCGCCCGCTGCGCCGGTGATCTGCGACATGACCTGGTTGCGCGGGTTGGAACCCCCGCCCATCCACGCCTCGAACGCCGCGATGTCCGCGTCTGTGGGAGCGTGCGCGGCGGGAGGTGTGTAGTCCTCGAACCCGGACAGGTCGAACCCGCCGGTGTCCGCCCAAGCCCTCGCCTCAGCCGAGATGCTGGTTGTCTCGGTCGACTGGTCGCCGCCCACCGAACCGCCATCGTCGGGACGGTCGTCATGGATGTCGCCCCCTTGGTCCGCTCCGGGAGAGGCCCCGCCCGTGGGATCCGCGAAAGCCGGCGCGCCTGACGCGCCCAGCCCTAAGACCAGTAGCGCCCCCAACGGG
The DNA here is from genome assembly GCA_031268115.1 of Bifidobacteriaceae bacterium. Taxonomy (GTDB): domain Bacteria; phylum Actinomycetota; class Actinomycetes; order Actinomycetales; family WQXJ01; genus JAIRRT01. The sequence continues at coordinate 5,674 of JAIRXV010000087.1, read as the reverse complement.
GCAGTCAGCAACTTTTTCATGTGCGCGATCTCGCTTTCATAGTCTCGTTTGTGTAAACAGCCAGTCTCGGACGGCGGGGATCGTGTAGCCGTGGTTGAACGAGGCCACATGCTCGGTCCGTTGGCCCGGGGACAAGACGGTGCCCTTGGCGAAGGCCGCGAAGTAGTGGCCCGTACCCTCCGCCAGAACGGCCTCGACCGCCTCATCCGATTGGGCCTCGTCCCAGGTGGCGTCAAGCTCCGTGGTGGAGTAGGCCACGCCCGCCGAGTCGAATGAGGCTTTCAAATCACCCTGCCCCCCACTCGCCTGATCGTCCCCTGCGGCCACGATGTAGAAGAACGCCTCGTCCCGCAACGCTTCCAGTTGCGCCACGTCCCACTGCCCCGCCACATACAGCGTCGCGGCAAACAGGTCCGGGTAATGGCCGTTCAGGTAGAACATCGTCATACAGCCCATCGACTGCCCGGTGCCGTACAGGCGGTCCGGATCGATGCTGTAATCGGTTTGGAGTTTGTCCAACAGATGCAAGAAGGTGTTCACCTGAGCCTCAACGACCGCCTCGCCGGACTGGCCGATCCCGCCCTCGATGGTCGAAGTCGCAAACTCGGGCGCCAGAACGAAACTGGCGTGCTTCGCCTGCTCCTCGGCCGTCGCCCAAATCACGCCCCCATAACCTTGAGTCAGAGCCGCCTCCACGTCTTTCCCGGTCACGGAATCGTCGTGGATAAACGCGATTAGCGGATAGGAAGCACCCGGGTCATAGCCATCGGGGACGAACAAGTTGTACTCCAGCGTCACCCCAGTCTCGGCGTCCGCGAACGACTCTTGGACAAACTTGGACTGAACCTCGTCCAGGATCGCCGTCAACGCCGGGTCGTCGGCCGCTGAGACCTCCGTTTGCTGTCTGCCACCGTGACCGATGCTGTCCGTTGTCCCTTTCGCCGCGTCTTGCGCGGTTTCGTCGCCAGTTGAACAAGCGCCGAGCCAGAGCCCCAGTCCCGCCGCCATCAGCGCCCCACACGCCCTTCTCATTCTCATCTAACTCTCCTTTACGGGTCTGACGAACGAGTCTGCACGACTCGACTTGAAGGTCAGCCCAAGGATTTCTGTGAGCTTCCTGTGCAAAAAGGGGTAGCCAGATCCCAAGCCGCGACCCAAGACACTCCCGCGGTGCCCGCACGCCTGCTGACGCTAGGGAGGCCATCGACCGCCTGAATGCCCAACAGGAAATGGCTGCGGCGCTTGGACCGCCATCGCCACCGGGTGGCTCACCCAGGCGGCGAACACGGCCTCGTGTTCACGACCGCGAACGGAACGCCCCGGGGGGCCCGCACCATTGAGCACCAGTGGACAATGTTCCGCGCCCGCCATCCGGGGTGGGCCGAAGTCACAACGCGGCGGTTCCGGAAGCCGGTCGGCACCACCACAGCGCGGGCCGGGGCCTTCATAGCGGGCCCCTGACACGGGCGCCCGTAGCGGGAGGGGGGATCGAACCCCCGACCTCACGATTATGAGTCGTGCGCTCTAACCGTCTGAGCTACCCCGCCTCGCCCGGCTGCCGTCGGTGCATCGCAGCCGGTCCGCTGAGCCCCGAAAGGGAATCGAACCCTTGACCTTCTCCTTACCATGGAGACGCTCTGCCGACTGAGCTATCGGGGCAGCGCACCCGAGGGTACCCGACCCTCCGCCATCGTGCGAAATCGCGCTTGGGAAGACCGGGCACCCCGGGGCGCGGGGGGCAGGCGCCGGTTCCGCCGGACCTTGAGGCGCCAAACTGTATAACCAATGGCAGGCGCCCATATGTTCCCCTTCGCGCAACGCTGTTAGCGGACACGGCCTCAGGTTGGCCAACGAGACACGCCCGAAAAATCTGTCGGGTGGCGCGCTCGCCGTGCCAGCGATGCGGGCCGCCGATCCGTGCGCCACCTACCATCTCGACAAGTCCGCCCGATCGTTGGCATTTCGAACACCGAAGACACCTGGAGGGCCCCGATGAGGCGACCGCCTAGCCAACGGGCATGGCACGCCGATAGGCTCGCATCGCCGCCGCACACCGCCGAGGAGCCGCACCATGCACGCAAGTCCCGACCCCGGCCGCCCTCATGCCGCTCGCGGCTCACTGGTCCCGTTCCCTCCGGGGCGGTCGATGCCGTTCATGCGCCGGACAGGGACGCTCACGTTGGCCCCGTTCGCGGCCTCCCCGCACTCCGGGGCGCGTGCGCTTGCCGGGTTGGCGCAAGCGCGCGGTTCCGGGCCCACTGCGGACGCGCGCGCCCAGGCCGCTCAATGGGCGCCTAGCGGCGTGCCGCAGGGCCCTCCCGCGTTGGGCCCCACCATGTCGGGTGCCCCGGCGCCGCGACCGGTCCCGGGTGCCGCTAGCGCGCCGGCCGTTTACGCGCCGACCCCCTATTGGGGGGCGCCGCCACAGACGGCCTTACCGCCCCCATCGCCGCAGTTGGCCACTTACCGGGGCACGGTGCCGCATCCGGGGCCGGGCCAAGGAACCTACCGCTATCAGTACAGTCCAGCGGTTCAGAATCACGGCGGCCAACGGCCGACTGGCTCTTTGGCCAATCCCTACAGCAGCCAAAGCACCATCCCTACGCGGACCCGCCAGGGGTCTCCGCTCGCCGCTGAGACCCCTGGACGTCCCAAGGTCGGGGTCCTAGCCCTGGTCCTGGCAATTATCGTAGGCATTATTGCCTTCCTGAATGCCAATTCCTCAGGTCAGGATTCCAGCGGCAGTTTCGATGATGATGTGCCCGCGGCGGAAGCCCTAATCGACCCGACCCTAGAAGAATCTCCCTGGGATTCTGCGGACTTTAGGGCGATGAGCACTCCCGAGTACATTTCTCTGCCCGATGGCGAGTACATCAGCGGCGTTGACTTCCCCGCGGGTCGCTACACGCTGAGCCTGGAACAAGGCAGCAGCGCTGACTACGCCTTTGTTTCTTTGATCCCACCTGGGCAAGGTGCGCGCGTAGATGCCGATCTTTTGCTCCCCGACGAGAGAAACGATGGACTCCAGTCCTTCACCACCGCCCTTGCCGACGGGGTGGGTGTATTTATCGCTGCCGACTCGGAAGTTCAATTCACACCCGCGCAGACCGTTGGCTCGGGCGGCTTTCTCACTCCTGGGGCCTGGTTGGTGGGAGTCGATGTGGAACCCGGTTCGTACCGGGTCGAGGCCGAGGGGTATCAGATGGCATCTGTTGAGATTGCGCTCGCTGACGCAGTCCTGACGCCACAGGAAGCCCCGCTATACCTAGAGCCGGGTCTTCACGATGGTCGGGACAGTGGCGAAATCGCGTTGCGGGAGGGTGAGATCGTCCTAGTCGGGTACTCCCAGGTCACCCTTACTCCCCTATTCATGGAATGAGGATGTGCCGCAACGCGGGGCCAAGTCTTGACCCTGAACCAGACTTGCCCCGGACGCCAAACCGCGGCATGCGCGCCGACGATCTGCCGCAACAGCTTCAAAGGGGACTCGCCTTCGCGCACGCGAAAAATGCAGACGGCCCGACCTGACCGTTCACACTGGCGGTGCGTGAGGCGTCGAGCTGGCGGTGTGAGGCGTCGGGATTTGAACCCACGACCTCTTCCAGTGGTCCCAGGGTTGCCGCCAGGTTCCGTTACGTCTCAGAATGTGTAGTTGACAAGGGACGATGGCGTCACTCGGGTTGCGCCGCATGCCGTCGGGCGCGGTTGGTTTCGGCTGAAAGTGGACACCAAGTGGACACCAGACGGATGGATTCGTCTGGTTGCACTGTGCAATCTAGGTCAGCGACACGGGGTCTCAACCGCCCCGAGCCTTCCCGGCCAGCACCGGATCGATGAATCGCCGCTTGAGTTCCATCGCGGCGTCCACGGACGGGTGCCCACCAGCCGGCGCGGTCACGGAAGCGAGCTTCGCGTAACCGATCCCCACGTCGCCGGTGTGGTGAACAACTTGAGCGACGGACGTCGCCGAAGGCGGAACTCGACTGTTATGACCGCCCGCAGGTCGTCGGCATCGACGGTCTGCGCGCGGGCCAACGCCGGGCAACGGAGCCGTCTGCCCAGAAGACTTGGACAAGCCCTCTCGAACCCAGGCCTCAACCAACTTGCTTCGGCTGGTGCCGAGCCTGGCAACCTGCTCATCTAGCGACGCGACAACCGAGTCCGGCAGGTCGACGCTGACAGACTGGGGCGGGTCCGCGTCCCGGTAGGCGCGAGTCCAATCCACGTAATCGAAGATGTCCTCCACGCCCTCGTCAAAGATGCGGTCGAACTCCTCAGCGCTGACCTGTTTCACGAAGCCTTGCCACCGCCTTCTCGTTCGTCCGACGCATCGAAACAATTCTGATCCTGCTTTGCCTGCGGGTCCACACCGCCAGCCACTGGCGCCCCATTTGTCGTGCCTACCCGGACTAGGCGCTCTTCCCCTTCCCGGCCCACACCTCATCAAACCGCGCGTCCTCCTCGAAGAAGTGGACCGTGAGCCTGGCGCGATCACGGTTCGCGCCGGTTGACGTGTACCGAACCAGAGTCAGATCGTCCAAGCTGACGCCCTGAGCTTCGATCACAGGCATGTCGTACCGCCCCGAGGTGGGTAGGCCTTGGTCGAAGTACCACTCCAGCGGCTGCATCCGCACTTCTCCCCCCAGATTCCACGACCCAACCGGTCCCCTTCGACCAGGTTCCCAGGAGGGGCGGGGGCTTCGACCCTCGCGGCGTTGGGGCGGGCGGCGACCGCCATGGGACGCCCCCTGGACCACGGCGCCACGGGGTTATCAACCCAAGGCACGCCGCCCCTGACTTGGTGTCCACTTTCAGCGGAAGGCAGCGGAATCTGGTGGCATCCAACGCAACACGCCTGGCCTGGCGCCATCGTCTGATGTCAACAACACATTTCGAGACCTGACGGAACCCGGTGGCAACCGTCGGCCTACTTGAAGAGGTCTTTCGTTCCTCTCGATTGATGGCGGTGCTTCCGTATGACTGACCTGATCGCCAAGATTGAGCCAGGCGGCGTCGAATCGCGGACGGCGGGCGGGAACGCAGGCGGGCGGGACTGAGGACGATGGCGGAGGCGCACCAGCCCGACGGGCCGGACAAGCTCGCTGCCGCGGGTTGACGCGGGTCGCGGTCCTCGACGCTTGTGTCTTGGCTCCCTACCACCTGACCAACCTCCTGCTGACGCTCGCCGAAGCGGAACTGGCGGCGCGGGTTGCCGCTTTGCGGCGTCGAATTGTCAGAACGCGAGGCCGGGTGGTTCGCGGCCGGGCGCGGAGGGACGTTGGGGTTGACCGAACGAGGTGCTTGGGGAGGACGGCTCCGCACGGATATTCCCCGCCAGGCGCGGGCGGGTGAGTGACGGCATGGCTGCCTGCAGGACCGCGCGGCGGGCACTGGCCAAGCGCCGCAATTCACCAACGCTGACGCCTGCGCCGGCCGCGGCCACCACGACGAGGCTCGCGGCGTCGCGCTCCAGCAGACGAAAAGCCGGCTCGGTCGCCGGGCCCAAGTAGCCGGGCCGAGCGACGGCGTCCGCAACTACCTGCTCATAGCGGGCCAGCCAGTCGGCCGCCTCGCGCGGGGACAATCTGCGGTTCTGCTCTTCTCGCAACACTTCGGCGGCTTTCGGCTCGCTCTGCCACCCACCACGCGAGTCGCGCGTGTTCTCATACAACAA
>JAIRXV010000057.1 GCA_031268115.1 Bifidobacteriaceae bacterium | reverse complement strand
ATCTGGATGGGGGCGTCTCCGGTGAAGGGCTGACTGCCTGTGAGCAGCTCGTAAAGCATGACGCCGGCGGAGTAGATGTCCGTTCGTTCGTCCGCAACGCCCCGGCCCACAAGCTCAGGCGAAAGGTAGGCGACGGTACCGAGGACCACTCCAGAGGACGCGGCCGTGACTTCCGTGACCGCTCGGGCCAACCCAAAATCGGCCACCTTGACCTGCGAATCGGGTCCTATCAGCACGTTCTCGGGTTTGACGTCTCGATGGACAATCCCTGAGCGGTGCGCGGCCCCCAGCGCATCGAGGACGTTCGCCATGAGGTCGAGTGCCTTACCGAGCGGCGGTGCGCCCCGCGTGGCCAGAATGGTGCGCAGCGTGGGTCCGTTGACGTACTCCATGACGAGGTAGGGCGCCTCTTGGAATGTTCCCTGGTCGTAGATCCCGACGATGCCGGGGTGAACCAGCTTGGCCGCCGACCTTGCCTCGCGTCGGAACCGTTCGACGAAGTCGGGCGAATCGGCCAGGTGGGGATGCAGAATCTTCAACGCCACATCGCGCTCAAGGCGCAGGTCCCGCGCGAGATAGACACCGGCCATGCCTCCGCGGGCGATCCGCGAGACCACCTCGTAGCGGCCGTCTATCACTTGGCCGATCAGCGGATCTGTCCGCGCCTTTCCCACGAGCCCGAAGTGTACGCAGGTCCACTCGTGCCCGCGATGTCCCACGCGGGAAGCGATGCGGGTTGGTGGGAGGGCAAAGCCCGCGAGTCGGGCGATGCGGCCGCGAAGGTGCGGGGGAGCTAGGCGGTCCGGTCGATGAGGTCCACCGCGATGGCCTCAAAGGCAGTTCGGGCACGAAGGGGCAGGGCATCGAGCGCGGCGAGCGCCTCTCTGCGGGAGCTATCGATTAGCTCCTCCACGACATCGGCGGCCCCAGACTGGGCAATCAGCGCGCGGGCCACGTCCGCGCCGAGCGGACCGGCCGGGGCGGTCACCAGCGACTCGAGTTGCTGGCGGTCCCGGTCGGGCAGGCGGAAGCGGGCGATAGCGAGCAAGCACGTGCGCTTGCCTTCCATCAAGTCGGTGCCGGTCGGCTTACCCGTGGCGGCTCGGTCCCCGAAGACGCTCAGCAGATCGTCGCGCAGCTGAAATGCCAGGCCCAGGTGTGTACCGAACCGGCCGATGCCTTCGGCGGCACTGGGCGCGGCGCCCGCGGCGAGGGCCCCGATTAGGAGCGGGAAAACGACCGAATAGCGGGCGGACTTGACCTGGGCGATGGCGATGGCCTCTTCGAGGGACGCCGTGAACGCTCTGAGCGGGGTCGCGGGCGCGAGCGTGTCGAGGAATTGACCCACCATGACCTCCGCCCGCATCTGGTTGAGGGTCGCGAGGATGGGGTTGGCGGTCACGGAATCGATGGCCCGCGCCGCCTGGCAGGCGAGGGTGGTCGAGGCAATCAGCAACAGGTCCCCGACGAGGATCGCCAAGTCGGCCCCCAGCGTTTTGGCTCGCCCGGGCCCGAACCGGGCCGCGACTTCGGTTTCTAGGCTCCGGTGGACGGCGGGTCGGCCCCTGCGGGTGTCCGCGCCGTCCACGATGTCGTCGTGGACCAACGCGGAGGCCTGGAACATTTCGAGCGCGGCCGCGAGTTGGACCGCGCCGGCGTAGTCGACGGGAGGTTGGGCTTTGCCCAGGGTTGACCACGAGGTCAGCATGAGTCGCGCTCGAACCTGCTTGCCGCCATCGACGGCCTGGATGCAGGCGGCCTCCAACATGGCGAGGAAACTGGGGTCGATGCGGGTTCGGGGCGAAGATCTGTCGCCCGGTTCGAGGGCATCGGTCGCCACCGAGGCGGCCTCGCGAGCGGCGGCGACAGTGGCAGCCCGTACATCGGACAGGTCGAAATCCCGCGGGGCGCGGTCGGCGGAGTGCTTCACGCGGGTCAAGGGTAGCGGGGCGGTGGGCGAGAAGGCGCTCTGGGGGGCGGTGCGGTAGCCTCGGGCCCATGCCTGACGCCCATCGGACGGTTCGCGCGGTTCGCGGACCGAGGCCGAGCGTCTCGTTCGAATTCTTTCCCCCACGCGATGCGCGGGGCGAGGCCGTCCTGATGCGCCACCTAGAGGCGCTAGGTGAGGTGCGGCCCGATTTTGTGTCGGTCACCTACGGTGCCGGAGGCGCCGCCCAGCAGCGCGCGAGTTCGTCGGTTCGCTTGACCCGTTCGATCGTTGAGACTGGCGGGCCGGCCGCGATGGCGCACCTGACCTTGGTGGGCCACACGCGCGCGGAGTTGGCCGCCATCGTCGGAGAATTGGCGCTGGCGGGTGCGGACGCTGTCCTTGCCCTGCGAGGCGATCCCCCGGGCGGCCCGCAGGCGCCGTGGGTGGCGCATCCGGAAGGGTTTTCCCACGCAGTGGACTTGGTGCGTCTCGTGGCCGATGGCGGTCGGGACGTTGGCGTTGCCGCTTTCCCGCACGGCCATCCAACCTCTTCCGGCCCCTCCCAGGACCTCGCGGTCCTAAGAGCGAAAGAACAGGCTGGGGCCGCTTTCGCGATCACTCAGATGGTATTCGAGGCCAAGCCCTACGTGGCGTTGGCGGCGCGGGCGAGAAGGGCCGGCATCGGGCTGCCGCTTGTTCCCGGGATCATGCCCGTATCCGCAGCGAACCAAGTGCCGAGGATGGAGGGGTTCTCGGGCGCGCCGCTACCGCCTGGCCTTTTGGCCAAACTGGACGATGCCGGCGCCGATCTGG
>JAIRXV010000469.1 GCA_031268115.1 Bifidobacteriaceae bacterium | reverse complement strand
GACCGAGGCGCTCACCCAAAGGCGCGCCACCGGAAACCGCCAGGGTCAGCGCGCCGCCCAGAGTCGCCTGGAGCTTGCGGTAGACCAAAGCGCGGCAGACGCGGTGCTGCATCTGCCTGACCAAGGTTAGACCGCCGCGAGCGTCCAACTCACGCGAAGAAACGATCGCAATCTTCGCGGCCAAGCGGAAGATGCGCTGCTTCAGTCCGCCGCCCGTCGCCTGCTCCGCGCCGTTGTAGACCTTTTCCAGCACCCGCGGGACCACCAGCACGAACGTGGGTTTGAAAGCGTCCAAATCCTCGACCAGGTTGGCCGTGCTCGGAACGTAGCCGATCACGGACCAGCCGGCCAAAGCGATGAAGTTGATTTGCCGGGCAAAGACATGGGCCAGCGGGAGGAACTGCAACAGTCGCGATTCGGGCCCGCAGATGAAATAGAGAGCGGCCGCTGCGTTGACGGCCGGAACGCAAATGTTGGTGTGGGTGAGTTCGACACCCTTGGGCCGGCCCGTTGTCCCCGAGGTGTAAATGACAGTCGCCAAATCATCCCCGGTCAGCGCGTCGCTTCGGGCGGCGACCCGGCTGGGCTCGATGGCCTGGCCCGCGGTCGCGAGTTCGTCCAGGACGCCGTCCTCGATTGTCCAGATGTGCTGAAGGGTCGGGACGTCGCCTTGGGCCGCCTCGACTGAGGCTCGGTGAGCGGACGACTCCACGAAAATGCCAGTCAAGCCCGCGTCCATGCCGATCCACGCGATCTGCTCCACCGAGGAAGTCTCATAGACCGGCACGGAAACGGCGCCGATGGTCGCCAGCGCAAGATCGATCTGAGCCCACGCCCAGGACGTGCGGCCCATGATGCCCACGCGGTCCCCGGTGAGCACCCCAGCGGCCATCAAGCCTCGCGCCAGCAGGTTCACGCGATCCAAGGCCTCGGCGGCGGACAAAGGCAGCCAAGTTCCGCCATCGTCCACTTCGACCAACGTGGCCGTGGGGTCGCGGTCTACCCGAGCCCGCAACAAACGCGGCACGGTGAGCGATGGGTCAGGTGGAATCGCGGGTGGACAAGTGAAACTTTTCACGGGTGGGCTCCGCACTATCGGTGGACGGTGCCAGGGGCAAGGCATAGCGATGCTAGCGGCCTTGCCCCTGGTTACGCTTCCGTAGACGCGCCGAGGAAGTCAGTCGCGGACTCGTGTAGGTGTACCCGGAAACCCCCACGCGGCCCGCCGATCGGAAGGCCAGGCACCATTGGGACAGTGCTGAAAACCGCCCTAACGCACCGTCACCGATACGGATTTCGACTTGCCCGCGACGGTGGCCTTGAGGATCGCCGTGCCCGGGGATCGGGCCACGATCCGGCCGGCCTCGTCCACCGCCAGGATTGTCGTGTCCGATGACGCAAACCGCACCTTGGCGCCAGCGATGCGGGCCGGGGTGTGGGAGACGGTCGCGTATGCGACTGCCCCAACACTCATGGTCTTAGGCACCGAGCGGACGGTCACCGCCTTGGCTTTGGCGGCCTTCGGCTTGGCGCCAACCACGGTCACCGCGATCGATGCCGCTGCCCCGTCCGATGCCGTGGCGGTGACAAGGACCCGACCGGCCCGTTTGGCGAGGATTGTGCCGGAGCGAGCGACGCTCGCGATCCTCGGGTTGGCCGATTTCCAGGTGAGCGTCCCCGGGGCCTTGGAGCCGTCCGCCAGATACGCCAATGCCGGCACGGTCGCCGAGCGGCCCTTGACGAGCACGATCGCCTGCTGCGCGGCTTTGACTCGGGCGATGGGCGCAAGTGCCTCCCGGTCGGTCAAGGTGCCTGGATCGGCCAGGGCCGTGACGGTTGGTCCAGGCACGGGCACGTTCACGGTCGGTCCGGGCACGGGCACGGCGACCGTTGGCCCGGGAACCGGCACGTTGACGGTGGGCCCGGGCACGGGCACGGTCGGCCCTGGAACCGGCACGTTGACGGTGACGGTCGGTCCGGGCACGGGCACGGTGACGGTCGGTGTCGGCTCGGGCGCGGACGCGTCCCCTACTACCGTGAGGGTCGCGGGCGTCGAGGTCCACGAGCCGGATGTCGCCGTGATCAGCCGCAGTCCAGTCCCTTGTACGGTGACTCGGTTGGCACTGATCGTGTCGCCAGATGCCGTCGATGTCAGCACCGCCGATGCCGAAACGTCCCCTACTTCGTTGCCGTACGGATCGGCGGTCCAAACGCGGAAAACCGCCACGCCGCCATCGGCCACGGCACTGGGTCCCACCGGTTCGGCGTTGACGGTGGCTGGCGCCGCGGCGGCGACCCGCACCGTCAGCCGTGTCTCCTCGCTGAGGCCATCGTCCCGGTAGCGGGTGGCCGTGACGGTGCGCCGCCCCGCCGCGGTCGCCACCAGCTCGGTGCCTTCTACGGCGTCGCTCGCCTGGCTGGAGGAGAACTCATACCGGCCGGTGACATCGAAGGCGTTGCCCGCCGCGTCGTAGCCCGCGACGGCCAGTTGGACTGGAACTCCGGCGGTGAGATTGCCGGTCGCTCCTAGCACCGACGCGCTGACGCGGACGGGCGGCCCGGGCTCAACGGTCACATTGGTTTGGCCTTGGACGCCCGCGAAGCTCGCCGCAACGGTTCGTTCGCCGGCGATAAGCAGGGTCGCCGCACCGCCCAAAACCGCTTCTTGTGCGACCCCACCGACGATGGCGTACGCAGAGTCGTCCAGTTCCAGCGGACCGAGCGGGGTCCCGCCGGCCCCAAGCAGC
>JAIRXV010000424.1 GCA_031268115.1 Bifidobacteriaceae bacterium | reverse complement strand
TGCTGCTCCAGGGCAAGTCCGGATTCGCACTCGGCATCACCGAGCCGGGCGCCGGTTCGGACAACTCGGCCATGATCACCACGGCGGTCCACCAAGGGGGCAAAGTCGTCTTCAACGGTGTCAAGACCCTCATCACCGGGGCTGCGACCTGCGATTACATCTTGCTGATGGCCAAGAACCCCGACGCCACCGACCCCCGCCGCGCCATCTCGATGTACCTGGTGCCGTTGAAGACCGAAGGCATCTCGATCTCGTTGCTGGAGAAGATCACCTGGCATTCCACCAACACGTGCGAGGTCTACTTCGACAACGTCGAGGCCGACGAATCGTGCTTGGTGGGCACGAAAGGCAACGGCTTCTCGCAGTTGATGCGCAACTTCGAAATGGAGCGCATCCTCATGGCCGCCCAGAGCCTTGGTCTAGCGGAGTGCGCCTTCGAGCTGGCCGCCTCCCACGCCGCGACCCGGGTTCAGTTCGGCAAACCGATCGGCCAGTTCCAGATCATCCAGCAGTACCTAACCGATATGGCGATCAAGATCGAGAACATGCGCAACCTGGTCTACACGGCCGCGGCGAAGCTCGACGCAGGTGAGCCATTGAAGACGTACGGTGCGATGACCAAACGCTATTGCGCCATCGCCGGCTGCGAGGTGGTAGACACCGCGCTGCAGATCCACGGCGGCATGGGCCTTGTGGTGGGTGCGCCGATCTCGCGGATTTGGCGCGACATCCGTGTCCAGCGGATTGGCGGCGGCACCGACGAGGTCATGGTCCACATCATCGGCCGGCAAATCGTCCGGGACCACACCCCGCGCTGATCGCCTTGCCACCAAGCGAAAGGAGTACGGACGCGATGAGGATCGCTGTCTGCTACAAGTGGGCGTCCAACCCACAAGATGCCACTGCGACACCGTCCGGGCAGGTTCAATGGGACCGGGCCAAACCGGCTCTGTCTGAATTCGACCCCGTGGCCTCAGCGGTGGGTCGCCTCGCGGCGAACGCGGCCGACGCCGAACTGATCGGTCTTTCCGCCGGGGGCACCGAGACCGCCACCCCGATGGCGTTGAAGGCGGCCCTGTCGCGTGGCCTGGACGCGGTGTGGGTGGTGTCCGATGTCGAACTGGCCCACGCGCGCCCGGAACGGACCGCTGCGGTGTTGGCGGCGTTGATCCGCTCCATCGGGGATATCGATTTGGTCTTGACGGGGGACGCGTCCATCGACGAGGGCAGTCGGATGGTGCCCAACCTGATTGCCGGGCACCTCGGATGGCCCGTCTTGGCCGGCGTAACCGCCGTCGAGCCGGACGCGGGGGGTAGGGCCGTGCGTCGGGCCCACGGCGAGGCCACTCAAACCGTGCGCGTGAGCGGACCGGCTGTGCTGTCCGTCGCGTCCGACGCTTTGGTACCGCCGGTCCCGGGGATGAAGGACATCCTGCGGGCGGGTAAGAAGCCCACGCATCACGTCGCTCTGCAGGACTTGGAGGCGGACGCACCCGGCGTGGAGGTGGCCGAGCGGCGTAGACCGGCCCGGCCCGCCCGCAAGGGTGTGCGGATCGATGGCGCGGATGCCACAGCGGCCGCCGCTGAACTGGTAGCCGCGTTGCGCGGCGATGGCGTGTTGTGAGCGGAAGGAGACTGAGCAGTGTCTACATGGATTGTGACCGCGAACGGTTCGGCCGTACCGGTGCTGGCGGCCCTCGCCGCCGATAGTGTCAGCGCTTTGGTGGTCGGCTCGGCCCAAGCGGCCCAAGCGGCCGCCGAGGGCCCCGTGGCTGAGGTTGTGTGGATCGAACCGGAACCGAACACCCCACCCGAGGCCTACGCGCCGGCCGCCGCCAAGGCCGCGGCTTCGGCGGCACCCGAGGTGGTCATAGCGGAGAACACACCGGAGGGTCGGGCCCTGGCCGGCGCTGTTGCGGTTGCGTTGGGTGCCGCCGTGGTGCCAGGGGCGAGTGCGTGGCACACGGACGATGGCGTCACGCGGGTGGAGTATGCCCGCCACGGTGGCATCGTGGAAGAGGTCCTCGACGTGGCAGGTCCGGTTGTTGTGTTGCGCGATGCCGTAGGCGACCCACCGGCGCCGACCGCCGCCGCCCCGATACGCAAGGTCCCGGCTCAAGGGCTAGCGGCAACCGTGGTCGATGAGGCCCAGGCCCCCACCGAATCGGTGGACTTGACTGCGGCAAAGACTGTTATCGGGGTGGGGCGGGGTCTCAAGGCCGAAGCCGATTTGGCTTTGATTGAGGAGCTGGCGAAGGCGCTGCGCGGCGAGATCGGCTGCACCAGGCCCCTCGCGGAAGGCGTGACCTGGTTGTCTAAGTCCCGCTATATAGGGATGTCCGGCGCCACGATAGCCCCGACCCTCTACCTGGCGATCGGTATCTCCGGCCAGCTTCAACACATGGCGGGGGTCCGTGGCGCGAAGCGGATCGTGGCGGTCAACACGGACGATGCGGCACCGGTGTTCGCGGAGGCCGACTACGGCATCGTCGGGGATTTGTACGCCATCGTCCCGGCAATCGCTGCGGCACTCGGTACCTGAGGCAGCGATGGGAACAACACCGGACGTCGAT
>JAIRXV010000379.1 GCA_031268115.1 Bifidobacteriaceae bacterium | reverse complement strand
ATACATCCTAGCTTACGCATCACCTGCTGACTCCCTGTCGCTGCGACCTCGGGCCAACGGTGACTGGCCGCACTGCGATACAAGGTCGCCAGCTACCGCGACCCACCCATGACACTGGGAGGGTTCGCTGACATCCTCGGGCCGCTCGTTCCCGGGTTCGCAGACTTGCTGGCAGCGACCGGTGTTGACGGCGGAGCCCGGGCATCCCGCGCGCCTTGAGGCAACCCGGACGAGCTGACACGCGGGACACCATCAAGCCGCTGACCTGGGTGTATGCTCTCCCAGTCTGTAGGTGTGCTTTCGTTCAGATGCTTCAGCGCCAAGGATCGCTATTGCGCCGCTCCGTGGGCTTGGTGCGCCTTCCGCTAACAGGCGCCCTGCTGTTCCCGATGGTCATTCACGAAGTGCTGCCGCCAGCGGCTCAAGCTGGTTGTCGAGGATGTCGGCAATGATTTCCGCGTCGATGCGGAAGTACTCATGCACCACGATGTTGCGCAGTCCCGTGATGGCCGCCCATGGCACAGCTGGCATCGCTGCCTTGTCCGCCTCGGGCAGCGCGCGAACAGCCTCGCCGATCACGCCTAGATTCCTCAAGATAGCGTCATACGCCATCGACGCGAAGGAGGCATCCTGATGATTCAGAAAGCCCCGATAGCGGATGCACCGATCAATGGCGGTGAGGATATCGGCGCAGCGCTCTGGCGTGGATCGACTCACAATGCGACTGCGTCCCGCAGCGCCGTTGTCGAGACCGGCACACGCAGCAGTGTCTCTTCCACCACGTCAACCCGGACTCCCAGGATGACGCTGAGTTCTTCCCCGATTCCAGCGACACGCAGCAGTGGGTTGCCTCCACCCGGTTCGAGGTCGACCAGCAGATCGACATCGCTATTCAGACTGGCGTCGCCGCGAGCCACTGAACCAAATACGCGCGGGTTACTTGCCCCATAGCGGTCGAGTACCTCGGCCAGCGCGGCACGGTTGGCAGCGATCACGGCCCGGATCGAACGGGTTCGCTGACTGGGCGCGCTCATTCCGCAAGACTACCTGCGCTCGTCGCGGCTCGCCCGACAGGCCACCTGAGGTCAGCGCACTGCCACACATAGAAGCGACCCGGCTGGCGAGAAGGTGGCTGACCTGGGCATATACTGCCTCAGGTCGGTTGGTGTGCTTTCGTTCAAACGCTTCAGCGCCGCGTAGGACCCCTGGTCAGGGGGATGGGTCCGGTTGTCGAGTCCAGCAATAGGACACCTTGTGCGGGGTTGACCGGAACGCTCGCTGTCGTTCCACTGCGTCTGACGCTTCAGCGTCAAGGATCGCTGTTGCACCTTGTTGTTTGTGGCGGTCAGGAGCGGTCCGCGTGAGTCCCAATTGCGACGGCGGCCGTGATCGCCCTGGCGTTCGTCCACGGCGCAGGCCAAGGGTTCATCGGCGATCGCCGCTTCGATCTGGGTTTGGCTGGGCAATCGACTGACCGCTCGCGGCATTGGTGGCGCCGAATGCTGGCCTGCGGCCTCGCGACGCGACTGGACGATCTCGTTGTCGGGTTGGCGTCGCTGTGGACGGGCGGTGTGTCGGGTGCTGTGGCGATGGGCCTTTCATGTGGCGGGGCGTGGACAGGTGAGTTCTGCGCGTAGGAGGACGAGGGCTTGGGCGGGAGCCGTAGCGGAATCGGGTGCGGCGAGCAGGCGTAGGGCGAGGCCGTCGGTGAGTGCGGCGAGGCGGGTCGCCGCGAGGTCGGCAGCCTGGTCTGGCATGTCGGGGTGGGCCAGTGTCACGAGGCGACGGCACAGGTGGTAGATCGCGCCCAGAGTTCGGTCTCTGATCGATGCCAGGACGGGGATCGCTGGGGTTTCGGCGATCAGCGCGAGGTTAACCATCATTTCGGCGCGGGTGCCCGGGGTCAGGGGCAGGAGTTCGCGCAGAACGTCCAGGGCGTAGGTGACCCGGTCGGTTCCCAGTGGTACGGTCGCGATGCGTTCGGCGGCGCGGCGCAGGACCAGTTCTCCGGCGAAGGCGACCAGTTCGGCTCGTGTGGGGAAGAGGTAGCGCAGGGACCCGACGGCCACGTTCGCGCGGGACGCGACGGCTCTGATGGAGACCGCACCGACGCCATCGTCCACGATCACAGCCCACACCGCCTCGGCGAGGAGTTCCTTGTGTGTCTGGTGGTCGATGAGCTTTGGCACGCTGCCAATCTAGCCCAACTGTGCTAGCTTGACCGTTGAAAGCACAAGCG
This sequence comes from Bifidobacteriaceae bacterium, assembly GCA_031268115.1. Classification (GTDB taxonomy): domain Bacteria; phylum Actinomycetota; class Actinomycetes; order Actinomycetales; family WQXJ01; genus JAIRRT01. Next base: position 262 of record JAIRXV010000379.1, on the reverse strand, counting down.
TGCTACGAAAGGGGCGGCCGTGGGCTGGACAATCATCGCGTGCGAGGTGGGGTTCTGGGTGTTCGTGGCCACCGGGTTGGTCGCCCGGTACCGGTGGAGGGCGCGCCAGCTTGGCCTGGTGCTGCTGGCAATGACACCCGTCCTGGACCTGGGGCTGTTGGTCTTCACGGCCGTGGACTTGCGTCGGGGCGGCCAGGTGAGCGTTGTCCACGGGATCGCGGCGATCTACGTCGGCGTCTCGGTCGCCTATGGCCACAAGATG
>JAIRXV010000266.1 GCA_031268115.1 Bifidobacteriaceae bacterium | reverse complement strand
TCGAACGCCGGTTATTCACCGGCGTCCTAGTCACAAAGTGAAATCTTGACGCAGAACCACCGTGATGCCGTCTGCGGAGCCGTCGCGATCCTTCTCCACGATGTCGATCCCCAGGATCCCGGCCACCGACTCGGCCGAGCTAGACCAAGCGTTCTTGCCGTAGTACACCGCCGAGCCCCCCTCGATCTCATCGCCCCGGTAATCGCCCGCCTCGACCGAAGTCCACCCATCCTGTCCCAACAGGTCCCGAGCACGGCCAGCAAGCCCCTGCTCCCCTTTCGCGTTGAGCACCGCAACCGGCACTGTCCGGTCGATGGGAGGTGGCGCTTCGGAAGTTTCGGCCGCCGAAGACCCCCCTGAGGGAAGAATGGAGCCGGCCTGGACGCCATCGTCGGAAGGCGAAGCCGGCGAATCGGTGACGCTAGCGGTCGGAGTCGAAGTGCCCGTGGCAGCGCCCGTGGCCGTTGAGGCCGGGTTATCCCAAGCCGACAGGAACTTCATAACCCCGAAGGCGATCACAGGTACGGCAACCACCACAACAACGAACGGCCAAACCTTGCTCCATGTGCTGCGCCTCGCCGCGTGGACCTCCTTAGGCCGACTGTTCGGGTCCACCGAATCGAATTCGTCAGGAGGATAGGGGTACGAGTTCTTGCTCACTGAGTCAGGCTAACGGAAGAACGGCTGATCGCGGGGTCCGCCCAACCGGCGTGCCGACCGCGACCGCTGGCGATCCTCGCGGATCCGCCGCAACCGTTTGACCAACTGGGGGTCGAAGGCCAACGCCTCTTCGGTGTCGATGAGCGAGCCCAGAATCTGGTAGTAAGCGGTGACATCGACCTGGAACAGGTTGCGGATCGCCTGCTCCTTGGGTCCCTCGTAGCGCCACCATTGCCGTTCGAACATCAAGATCCCGCGGTCCCGCTCGGAAAGTCCATCGTCTGGCGCCGCGCTCGTGCCGCCATCGACCCCACCTGACTGGTGGGCAAATGCTCCCTCGGTCCGCATTCGACACTCCTCGTTGCCACGGTCGGATTCGCCTGCCGGGGTACGCCCCGGTGTCCATGGTAGAGCCGAATCACACCGATGTCATTCGCGCTGCGCGATATCGTGCCGGGGTGAGCCCTGCGCCCCTGATGCAAATCATCGACCCCGCCTGGGCCGATGCCCTGGCCGATGTCGAACCCACCATCCGCTCACTAGGCGACTTCCTGCGCGCGCAGAACAGCGCCGGACGCCCCTTCCTCCCACCCGGACCGCAGGTGCTACGAGCGTTCACCTACCCGATGGCCGAGGTCAAGGTGCTGATCGTGGGACAGGACCCCTATCCGACCCCCGGGCACGCCATGGGGCTGTCGTTTTCGGTACCGGCCGGCGTACGTCCGCTGCCGCCATCCCTGGTCAACATTTTCACCGAACTCACCGCCGATGCCGGCGTGCCGCCACCGTCCAGCGGAGACCTGCGCCCATGGTCCGAGCAGGGTGTGATGCTGCTCAACAGAGTCCTCTCGGTCCGCCCCGGAGCCCCCGGTTCGCACCGAGGCCACGGCTGGGAAGAGGTGACGCAGCGCGCTATAGACGCGCTAGCGGCACGCGGCGGTCCGCTGGTTGCGATCCTGTGGGGCAACGACGCCCGCGCCCTCGCGCCGCGGCTGGGCGCGGTGCCGCGCATCGAATCGCCCCACCCGTCGCCGCTGTCCGCGAACCGCGGATTCTTCGGCTCGCACCCGTTTACCCGCGCCAATGCCCTCCTCGAAGCCCAAGGAGGCACCCCCGTGGATTGGAGCCTGCCATGACCGTGGACGATGACGGCCCCGCCCACGCACTACGCGCCCCGGCCAAGGTGAGCGAAACCCCAGACCCCGACACGGCGATGGTGAGGGACGGTGGGGAGGCGGGGGACGGCATCGTCCAACGGCGAACCGCCGTACCAAACCCGCCACCGCTGAGCGAGGTGCCCTGGCGACGTTTCGTGGCGGTCGGCGATTCCTTCACCGAGGGACTGTGGGACCCGGCGGAAGGGCCCGGCGATTGTCAACGCGGCTGGGCCGACCGTCTTGCCGCCGCCCTCGCTTGGCGCCTGCGGGAGGACCCGGACCGCCCGTTCCTTTACGCGAACCTGGCCATCCGGGGGCGGCTGCTGGGCCGGATCTTGGCCGAACAACTGGGAACAGCGCTCGCGATGCGGCCAGACCTGGTCTCTTTTGTGGCCGGCGGCAACGACCTATTGCGGCTGGACTCAGATGTGGACGCCCTGCTGGACCAGATGGACCGGGCGGTCCGCAAAATCCGCTCAACCGGAGCCGACGTGCTATTGGCGACGAGCGCCGACCCAGTCGAATCGATGGTCATCCGCCGCATCCGCGGGCGGGCGGCCCTATATTACGCGGGTATGTGGTCCATTGCCCGGCGGCACGGTGCGCACATAGTGGACTTGTGGGGTATGAAATCCACGCGTGACGTGCGCCTATGGGCACCGGACCGGCTGCACTTGACCGGCGAGGGGCATCGCCGGGTCGCCAACGCGGCGCTCCTCGGACTCGGGCTCGAGCCAGACGACCCAGACTTCGACGCCCCCCTCCCACCGGCGGTGGCCCCACCTTTGCCGGAGCGGGCCCGCGAAGAAGCGGCCTGGGTCCGAGAGCATCTCGCGCCTTGGGTTGGGCGGCACCTTCAAGGCCGCTCCTCCGGGGATGGGCGCAACCCCAAACGCCCAACACTCGCGCCGATTGAACCCGCCTCAGCCCGAAAATGAGAAGCGGCGAATAGCCGGGTTTGGTGGGAGGCGGCGGTTAGTGGGTGACCGCGAAGCCCGGACCAGCCAAAACCGCGGCTGGCGTCTGGGACGGTGGCGGTGAGGAAGGAGGGACCTATTCGGGGACATCGGGTCGGATGTCGATGCGCCAACCCGTGAGTTTGGCGGCGAGGCGAGCGTTCTGCCCCTCCTTGCCGATGGCCAAAGAAAGCTGGAAATCCGGGACCACAACGCGAACCGAACGCGAAACCGGATCGACGATCTCAACCGATGAAACCCGGGCCGGGGACAGGGCAGCGGCCACAAACTCAGCGGGATCGTCCGAATAGTCCACGATGTCGATCTTCTCCTCGCCTAGGTCGCTCATCACCGCCCGCACCCGCTGACCCATCGGGCCGATGCATGCGCCCTTCGCGTTGACACCGGGAGCGCTGGCGCGCACCGCTATCTTGGTGCGGTGTCCGGCCTCGCGGGCGATCGAGGCAATCTCAACCTGGCCAGCGGCGATCTCTGGGACCTCGTTGGAGAATAGGCGCTTGACAAAGTCCGGGTGCGTGCGCGAAAGCGTGATCAGGGGCCCCT
>JAIRXV010000260.1 GCA_031268115.1 Bifidobacteriaceae bacterium | reverse complement strand
CTTCCGTGCCGTCAACGTGCCCCTCACGCCATTGTTGGTACTGGTCCGCGTAGTTGGCGATCATCGAAGCGGCGGGGTAACGGCTGCCCTCTATCTCGATGACAAGCGGGTCGGCCTGGGCCGACTCTGGCCAACCGCTGTGCGTTCCGACCAGCCAGACATCACCTACTAGCCGAACCCACGCCGCAACAGTCATCGGCACAGGCCCAATGTGGTCTTCCAGCCATTCCACCAAAGACACGGCACTTGCCGTGGCCGGCGCGAACGGAACGACCGCCTGTTGTTCACAGTCGTTCGTGTGGAAATTGAAACCTTGCTCGATCAGGTGTTCGACAAGAGTCTCAACATTGTGGCGTGCTCGCCGGGCCATTTCGTCACACACCGCCTGCGCGTTCGCGTAGTGCCTGGGTTCGCGCACACGACCGCCGAGGCACCGTAGCTCGTGCCACACCTGTTCGCGCTCACCCCGCCGATAGCGGCTGAGCCAACTATCGTAGCTCACAGTTCCAGGCTACATGGACTTCGGTATCCCCCAGCTCCCCGAGCAGGTGGGGCGCTATCCGTGAACTGCCGCAGCGACTACTGGAGATTGACTCCAGCGAACGTCGGGCTTGGACGGACAGCACTATGTTGAGGGAGACTGAGCCCCCATAGTAGTGACTGCGGTCGCTGGAGGCCCCGCACGGGAATAAGCGCGTAACCTGGGTCCCACAAGAGTCACCGATTATGGTCGTCCGGATCACTCAACCACGACCCCCCTCTCAGCTAGCTGTAATGCGCAGTTGTGCTCGAGGGGGCCGCAGGGCATTCTGGCGGATGTGCCGACCCGTTCCAGGTCCGGCACACTGCGAAGCAGCTCTTCCTCTGCGTGGAGATTTCCGCTGCCGGGCACCGACTGCAAGCCGAGTCGGTCCCGTGCCGCTCTCTGGCCGGCATCAAGGCCATTGCTTGATCGAACATGCAGATTACCCTTGGAATCCTGCCCCACCGCTATGGTCCGCTGATTTCGGGATGCTGGATGCGTGCCTGCGGAGCGCACTTCCTCGGCCATCGATTTCAAGTCTGTCGGCCTCGTGGTCCCGCAGTTGTGCACTAGCACCGGGGTCTGCCCGGCGTAGAACGTGTGGGTGACCGCCACCGTCAAGTTCACCATCGGCTGGGCGGGAACCTCCCGGAGTGTCACCGACTCCACCACCACCAGGTCGCCGTCCGCCCCCGACAACGAGTCCCCAGGCTCAAGATGGTCCGCCCGGGCGAACTCCCGGCCCTCCGGCAACCACAACCGGTGCCCCGGAGTGGTGGTCACAACAGACCCGTCCGCCAAACCAACATCCACCACCACCCGGTCGGACCCTGTGATCACATCCGTCACAGTCTGCGCCGACCGCTCCCCGGTCGCCGGATCCAACGTCAGGACCTGGTCCCCGGGCCGCACCTCCCCGATCGGCTTGGCTTCCCCGTCCCCCGTCTTCACAGGCGTGTCCGGGGTGAACGAGTTCGCGCAAGAGTCCGCCTTCGAGGTGGTCTTCCCCGCAGAAGAAGCGTCCGAAGCCTTGTTCGTGTTCTTCGCCGCCGAAGCCGCATCCGAGGTGTTGTCCACCGCCTTCGACGCCTTGGCGGCGTCCGCGGCCTTGTCCGCGCCCTTGACCGCGGCCACCGCGTCGGCCACGTCGTCGAGCTTCCCTATCGCCTTCGCCGGACCAGACGGGCCGATCAACCCCGCCACCGCCGTGACACCGTTGACCACGTTGTACAAAGTCTCGTTGCCGCCCAACAACGTGTCCTTGATGAAGTTCACGCCCGTCGCCGCTGTCGGCTCGGCTTTCTCCGGACCGGCTTCAGCGGACGATGACGCCCCCACCAGCCACCCAGGGAAGGCCGCCTCTCCCGTGACCACCGCCAAGGGGCAGATCAGCACAGCGACGACGCGAAACCCGGCGGCGCGGGCGCGCAGGGCACTCCGCCGTGGGCGCGCTGAAGCTCGTCTCACGCCGACCCCCCTTCGTCGCCGAACACCGCCGCCGTAGTACTCCTGAATCGGGAAGCGCCTTGCCGCAGTAGACCTTCCAGCCGCCTTGGCCGATCCGTGCCATCGTCGTCTTGGCGAGGATCCTTGGTCCGAGCGGGTCCTTGTCGGGCAACGGCCGCACTTCCCCGAGAGTGGTTGACCAGTTGAGGTCTCCAGCAGAGCCGGCCAGGCCGACACGGGGCGGCGCACCGTAAACACTCGCAATGTACGGCGGGTACCGCAGGTCCCGCGCCACGGACCCGTTGCTCCGGGTCTCTCAAGTCGGTGAAAACCCGCACTCGTCCTCGGCTGCAGCGACCCGCATCCCGGGCGTGTCGCGACATCCCTCCACTCGGGCCGTCCGCGCCCCGCTCAGACAACGACAACTCAGGGTTCGACTTTCACGGCGGATCCCCAGTCACCCCAGACCAGACGGCTTTCGGAGAACTCCAGGTCGTTCTCGTCCACCACGCACACCACGGCATCGACCAGGTACCGCCGACCGTCAGACACGAGCGCAAACACCTTCTGAGGCTCCACCACATCGCCCACGGCCGCAGCGACAACCGCGTAATCCGAGGCATCGCCTCGCGAGACCTCCAAGCCGCGCGGAAACAGCAACGGCAACGCCATGTACCGCACCCCGCGGAACATGATGTCGACATTGAACTGGCCGTCGGAACCTCGCGGGCTTCTCACCAGCAGAGACCCCAGGCTCACGGTGAACTGCCAGGTCTGGAACTTGCGGTCAGGAAAACTCGCCACGGTTAGATCCGCTCCTCGCCCTCGCTCCGTCACCCTCGATCACGTCACGGCCCCGATCAGGGCGGCCTCGTCGATCACGCGCGCGTTGCGATACCACAATCGCCGTCCAGGTACGTCGCATCATCGTCTCCTCAAAGGTCCTGGGCGTCTTAGCCGAAGCATGGTCGCTGGGCGCAACCGGCGCAGCCAGCGT
>JAIRXV010000169.1 GCA_031268115.1 Bifidobacteriaceae bacterium | reverse complement strand
CCCATCCGGCAGCCCAGCCGACTGCCTCGACACCGCCTGCGGGCTCTACCTCGGCGACCCAACCGCCTGGACAGACCTCACCACCCCAACGCCAACGAACTAACGAACACGGGCACTAGGATCGCCGGATTCGCCCGTTTCGGTTCGGTCTAGTGACCGAAAGCTCTATCGCGATGAGGCCAGGCACTGTCAGATGCGGTTCTAGTAGCCAAAAGCTCTATGTGGATGCGACAAAGCAGCAGCGGTCGGCCGCGCAGACCGCCGGACACCACACAGGGACACCCCAACACCAGAGGCAACGACAGTCGTGACCGTACAGACACCCCCGACAGTCCGAGGCAGCCCCACTAGGTCGGTGCAATTCGGTACCATCCTAGCTGCGAAGGGCCCAGCGGTCGTAGATCGAATGGAGCAGACGGGCCGTGCCGGAGAAACGGTCCCGGGAGTTGTTGGCCCCGAGGATAACGATGAGTACCCCATGGCGTCCGGCTTTAGCCGATGTTGCCACGAGGCAATAGCCAGCGGCAGATGTGTAGCCCGTCTTTAAACCGTTAACACCTAAAGTGCGATCATAGTATCTGCCGCCCGGCAACATCTGGTTGGTTGTTGCGACCTTCTTACCTCCGATCTTGGTTTCCACGATCCCGGCGGTCTCCAACACGTCGGGGTAGGCGGCCAGCAGTGCTTGGGTTAGCCGACCGACATCGGCCGCAGTAGACAGGTTGCCCTCATCCATGGTGGTTCCCGGAGCCCGCAGCCCAAACTTGGCGAGGCTCTTGTTATCCAGGCCGCTAACCGAGATGAAAGACGACGAGTCCATTCCTATGGCTTCGGCTTTGGTGTTCATCATGGTCAAGAACCTGGCGTTGGATCCGGCCACCCGGACTCCTAGCGCGGTGACAGCCGCGTTAGAGGATTCCACAACGGCCAGCGTGTATAGATCGCGGACCGAATAGGTCGCGCCGCGTTTGAACGCGAATCCGCCGGTGTCCCAGCTTTTCGACATCTTCACCAGGTTCTTGTCTGCCATCGTCACACGCGTCGACCAGGAGGCGCCGCCATCGGCAATCCAATCGCGGACCAGGAACACGGCCAGGAGTTTGGTGACGGAGGCGATTCGCGCCGGGGTGTCCGCGCCGTCTTGCCACAGCAGATCCCCCGTCTCCAAATCTATTGCGACCGAGGCTTTTGCCTTAGGGCCCAACAACTGCGGACGGCGGACGTCCTCTACCGACGCCGAGATGTAGCCGAGGTCCGTTTGAAGGCGCGGCTCGCCCGTAGAGGCGGCAACGACTGCGGTCACTCGGACTTTCTCGCGCCGCGCCAACCGCGCGCCAGTGTCCACCTCCGCGGAAAAGTCTGGAGAGGAATAGATGGCCAGCTCGTGCCGGGCGACCACGCTGGCAACATCCTCAGCGAGAAAGCCAGCGGCCGAATCCACGGCCTCAGCGGAAACGAATGTGACCGACGATGCCGGCCCCGCCGGGGTGGTGGGAGCGGTAACCGGCATCGTCGGTCCGGAAGGGGCGGTGGGCGTGGTGGTGGGGTTGCCCACCACCCCAAGTCCAGCGACGACCAGGGTTGCAAACACGCGGCATGCGTCGCGCTTGAAGCTGATCGGCACCCCACCAGGGTAGTCCGGTTGGCATCGTTTCCCGGCTAACGGCGCGCGGACCCTTCCGCCCGCCGTGTACCGTGGCCGACCCCAACCGAACCCAACCCCGACAAGACACCGCCGGATCAGGCCCGTACGCACCCCAAACATCTTTGCGTCCCCCCACGTTTACTCGCGAACTGCCCGCGAGTCAAGGCGAGAGGCGAAATAGAGCTTACCGCTCCGCGCGGTTGACTGCCGAAACGATAGCTTTGAGGGAGGCCGTGGTCGTTGACGGATCGATCCCGACACCCCACAGGACTTGCCCGTTGACCTCGCATTCCACATAGGCCGCCGCGGTCGCATCGCCCCCTTCGGCGAGTGCGTGTTCCGCATAGTCCAGAACCTCGACGCCAATTCCGACGTTCGCGATGGCATCCACGAATGCCGCGATCGGTCCGTTGCCGCGGCCCTCCAAGCTCAGGGCTTCACCCCGGTCGATTAGATCGACCGCCAGGGTTTCCGACCCGTCTGGCCGAGTCTCCCCGCGCCGGCCCCTCAACCGGAGGCGCCCCCAACGTTCCAACCCGGAGCCGACGGGCGCGGGCAGGTACTCGTCCGCGAAAGCGATCCACAGGTCCTCGGCGCTCATCTCGGTTCCGGAAGAGTCGGTCAGATTCTGCACCACACGCGAGAATTCGATCTGAAGGCGCCGGGGCAGGTCCAAGTTGCGCTCCGACTTGAGCAAGTAGGCCACACCGCCCTTCCCGGATTGGGAATTCAACCGAATCACCGCCTCGTAGGTGCGGCCGACATCCCGAGGGTCAACCGGCAGATACGGCACGAACCAAGCCTCGTCTCGCTCGTTCAACCCCGCGGCGGCCGCGAGTCGCTCGCGGTCCTCCAATCCCTTCTTGATGGCGTCCTGATGCGACCCTGAGAAGGACGTGTACACGAGGTCGCCGCCATAGGGGGTCCGCGGCCCCACCTCCATGCGGGTGCATCGCTCGACTGTGCGCCGGATGCGGTCGATATCCGAAAAGTCGATCATCGGATCGATGCCCTGGGAGAACAAGTTCATCCCGAGGGTCACCAAATCGACATTCCCGGTCCGTTCGCCTTGCCCGAATAGGCAGCCCTCCACCCGATCCGCTCCGGCCAGCAAGGCCAATTCGGCGGCCGCCACGGCGCTCCCGCGATCATTGTGGGGGTGGACCGACAGCGCGATCGACTCGCGGCGGGTGAGGTTCCGGCTCATCCACTCGATTTGATCCGCGTAGACGTTTGGCGTTGCCCGCTCAATCGTGGCGGGAAGGTTCAGTATGATTTCGCGGTCGCCGCCCGGTTGCCACACGTCCATCACGGCCTCGCAAACCTCCAACGCGAACTCGGGTTCAGTGTCGATGAAGATCTCAGGGCTGTACTCGTATCCGAAAGCGACGTCATCGTCCAGGTGCTTCGCCGCGAAGTCCATCGTGTCCCGTGTGCCGTCTACGGCCAAGGCGACAGTTTGGGCGCGGTCGTGGCGAAACACGATCCGCCGGAACACCGGACTGGTCGCATTGTAGAGGTGTACGTTCGCGCGAGGCAGACCGACAACCGACTGAACCGTGCGGTCGATCAAGTCGGCGCGGGCCTGCGTCAAGACCGAAATCGTTACGTCCTCCGGAACGGCGCTGTCCGCCACCAAAGAGCGAATGAAATCGAAATCGGTTTGCGAGGCCGCAGGGAATCCGACCTCGATCTCCTTGTAGCCCATCGCCACAAGCAGATCGAACATGCTGCGTTTGCGGGCCGGATCCATCGGCTCGATCAAGGCCTGGTTGCCGTCCCGCAGATCGGTCGACAGCCAACGCGGTGCCGCAACGATGCGTCGGCCCGGCCACGTCCGGTCCGGTAGCGATATGGGGTTGGTGTCGAGGAAGGGAATGTACCGACGGATCGGCATACCCGAGGGCTTTTGGGCAGAGCGTATAGCAGGAGAAGCTGGATTCACGGCGGTTCTGTGTCCTTGTCCGAGATGGGCTGGTCGCGGCCGAGCAAACGAAACGCCGCGACGAGGTGCCGGCCTTAGAACAAGGACCCGTCGCGGCAGCGAAGCAGCAGTCGGCGCAAACGCATGGACCAAGACCCTACCAGGTGCGACCGTCCTGCCTGGGCGGGCACGAGGGTCACCACGGCCAACGCCGTACCTAGGGTGGCCGTCATCGGCCAAGGCAAAGCCACCGACGAGACTCCCCGCAAGGCCGTCACCGTGAACTGACCCAGTGTCGGGTGGGGGCCACTGGCGTCGCCTGATCGCCTAACCACTCCGGGCGCAGGGCGGTCCGGGCCCGCCAAGCGCGATCAAAGCGGTGACGGCTAGACCTCACTGTCGAAGAATTCGATCTCGGCTCTGGGGAACTTCGCCCTGACTATCGCCCGGTTCTCCGCCGTGTCTTCCACCAAATGCAAACGCACGCCCTCCAAATTCTCCAAGAACGGCAGCTCGTTGGGGTCCGCCACCTCACCACCGATACCAAGCCACGTCAGATGCTCCAAAGCACCAATCCCGGCATGGCCCACCGAATCCCCCCAGACCTCAACAGACAGGGCCTTCGCGTTCGGATTGCACTCCCCGATCCGAGCAAAATCGCTCCCCGGCCCCATCACAGGCAAGCGTTCCAGCATCGGCAACTGACAAAACCACTCACCATACGGTCCGTCGAAACCGCTGACTGACGTCAACCTTGGCCCTCCACCGTCCTCCGGATCCGTCCATTTCGCTATGACCACTCCACTCGCGCCCATATTCATCATTAGTTCCAACCAGCCACTCAAACGCCGCGACTCAG
>JAIRXV010000093.1 GCA_031268115.1 Bifidobacteriaceae bacterium | reverse complement strand
CATAAGGTGGGTCAGCACGTCCGTAGTCGAGAACCAGAAGTTGCCCCCAAGCGAGGGGGTCACGGCCCCGATGGTGCCAATGGGGCGCCCGTTCACGCGCGGGGAACTCACGTAGGCGGGCCATGCCTGCATGATGCGGTCCGCCACGATGATGAACCCGACCCCGAGCGCCACGATCGCGCCGGTGCGGGCGTTGACGCGGCGATCGTCCCCACCCCACGCCCAGCCGATGGCGATCCCGCACGCCGCCGCGGCCAAGCCCAGCCCGAGGATCAGCATCCACCCCGGCCGAACGAACGCGAACTGCAAGGGGTAATAGAGCGCCACGCCCGCGCCAGCGGTGCTCAAGGCGGTCCCAAGCCCTCGCCGGTGACCCAGACCTGGGCTGATCGCCACCACCACCACCGCGAACCCGAGCCCGGTGAGCGCCACTCCGACGATCCCGAGGCCTGGGGTCACCAACCAATTCGTCGCATTGATGTAGCTCAACACACCGAACGCCGCCGCCAAGGCGACACCGCCGATCAAGGCGCGGACCCGCCATCGGCCACCGCTGACGAGGAGGCCTACGGCGCCGACAAAGACCGATATGCCCACCACCGCTGGCCAGGGCACCTGGGGATCGGCCAGGAAATCGTTGAACCCAATCGCGCCGAATTCTTTGAGCAGCACCGCAACCCAGAAAACGGGGAGCGAATAGAACAGGAACGTGAAGAAGGTGGTGATGTAGTCGAATGCGCTGTATTGCCGCAGCGCTGTGGTAATACCCACCACCACACCGAACACGATCGCCAGAATCACCGAGAGGGCCACCAGTTTGACCGTGGTGGGAATCGCGGCGGCAAGGACGCCGGATACTTCCTGGGAATTGGCGACGGACACCCCCAGGGTGCCATCGCCCCACAGGTATCCGACAACCCCACCAAGCCAGTTGAAATAGCGCAGGACCGGCGGCAGATCCAGGTTGAGCTGCTCGGTCAGACGCTCCATCTGCTGGAACTTGGTGGGGCTCGTCGAGGTGCGTAGCGCCGCGAGGGGATCGGCTGCGAAGGCCACCGCCAAATAGACGATGAAGGTGGCCCCCAGCAGCACGATCAGCCCTGCGGCAACGCGGCGAGCGAGGAACGGAAACATGTCGTCCTCGAAGTGGCTATCGGGGCGAGTGGGCTAGGCGGCTATCCCACCAAGGTCCAGTCCCAATAGTTCTCGAACACGGTGGATCCGACCGGAACCGTGGCCACACCGGACACCTTGTTCGCGTTCCAGGCGGTGATGGCCGGGAACTGGAAGATCGGCACACCGAAGCCCTCGTTGTACAGGATCTGCTCCACCTCGATGTTGATGGCCTGTTGCTCGGCGGGATCGTCCGTTTCCTGCAACTGGGTGTACAGCTCGTCCACGCGATCGTTGGCGAGGGCGCCGAAGTTGTTCTGGCCGTCGCTCACATAGTTCGCGGCCGGCTCGTTGACGGCCGTGGAGACCGAGGCCCAACCGAACAGCGAGGCATCATAGGTGCCGCCGCCGAGCAGCGTGCTCCAGTCTGGGGAGCCCGCGTCGATGAGCGAGAAGCCGGCCTTCTCGACGGCCTCATACACCAACTGGTACTCCTGCTCGCGGCGCTGGTTGCCCTTGCCGTACAGGAAGCGAACCTCGATCGGGGTGGTGATACCGGCCTCTTCGAGCAGCGCCGCTGCGCCCTCGGAATCCGACCCGACAAACTGGTCCGAGTTGTTCTCCGCGATGGTCGCGTCATAGGACGGGGCGCCGGGCACCACGTTGAAGGCATCGCGGCTGGTGGCCTCGGGCTGCAAAGGCTTGATCAGCTTTTCCACGATCTCTTGGCGCGGCAGGGCCTTGAGGAACGCGACCCTGACGGCCCGGGCCTTGTCCTCGTCACCACCATAGGTGGCCGGATCGAAGGGGCCGCCGTTGTTGAAGGTCAGGTCGATGTGCTCATATGTGCCGTCGTAGCCGGACAGCGTTTCGATGCCATCGGCGCCCTGCAGGGCCGTGAACACGTCAACGGTCACCTGCGGCTGGATGATGTCGAGTTCGCCGTTCTTCAGGGCCTGAACCTGCGCCATCGGATCCTCGTTGTAGCGGTAGATGACCTCGCTCACCTTGGGCGCGGGACCCCACGTGAAGTCCGGGTTGGCCTGAACGGTCATGTACTGGCCCTCGACGTACTCAACAATCTGGAAGGCGCCGCAGGACGTGAGCAGTTCGGCATCGTCGCCGGTGGGCAGCGCCGTGAAGTTGAAATCGGTGTTCCAAACGTGAGAGATCTTGGCGAGCGCGGCGGTGTCGCTGTCCTGGATGGCCTTGACCAGCGCATCGCGCGCCTCAATCGGATCGTCGATCCCGAGCGCGCGCTTGGCAACCACGTGGGCGGGCAGGTTGATCTCAAGGAAGTTGTACCGCCACTCGGAGTAGGGCTTGGAGAACACCGTGTCGAGAGAGAGGCCATCCTCGGAAATGGTCGGCACCTCTTCGATGAGCGCGATGTGGGGATCGCCGGCGTCGAAGTACACCTGGTCTTCGCTCACCTGGACGTTACCGTCATCGTCGTACTCCACCGCATCGCCCTCAATCGTGTTGAAGTGCATGGACGATGCCGCCCAATCGAGCAGCGTGTCGGCGGCGGTGACGGGGACGCCATCGGACCAGGTGGCGCCTTCGTTGACTGTCATGCGAACCGTAAACGGATCCTCGCTGACCAGCTCTTGGGTTCCGAAGGAGGTGTTTTGGACGAAGTTCATCTCAGTGTCGTAGTAGGCCCACTGGGCTTTGGTGAGATAGGTGACGATGGCGTTCGCGGTGGCGTGGCCATTGCCGGAGGTGTAGTTGTAGGAGAAGAACGGCTGGTTCCAGCCAACGGTCACGGTGCCCGCTTGGGCTCCGCCATCGGTGGCGCCGGTGGCATCATCGGCGGGGGCGGACGTTTCGCCGCCAGCATCGCCCGTGGCGGAAGTGGTGGGCGTGGACTCGCCCTGAGAATCATCAGTCGATGGGCCTTGGCACGCGGTCAGGGCCAAAGCGGCTGCGGCAAACAGTGCCGAAACAACCTTCAGACGAATAGAAATCATTATGCCTCCTAGTCTGATGTCAAAGTGGCGCCGCGAGCCGCGAAGCCAAGGTGGCCGCGCGTGGATTCTCGCAACCGGCCGTTGGCGCTCTATCCTGCCACATCGCCGCGCTTGCTAATGTCCCAGGTTCAGTTTCCCGCCGGGTATCGCGTCGAGGAGTTGGCGGGTGTAATCGGTTTGAGGGGTGTCGAACACCGCATTGGTGGTGGCGTGTTCCACGATCCGCCCGGTCTGCATGACGGCCACTTCGTCGGCGATCTGGCGGACCACCGCCAGATCGTGGGTGATGAACAGGTAGCTCAGGGTCAGTTCGGATTGGAGCTGGGCCAAGAGGTCGAGCACCTGCGCTTGGACCAGCACGTCGAGGGCGGAGACGGCCTCGTCACACACCACCACCTCGGGGTTCAGCGCTAGGGCGCGGGCTACGGCAACGCGCTGGAGCTGCCCGCCGGACAGTTCGTTGGGGTAGCGGCGCATGGTCGATGCCGGCAGCGCCACCTTGTCCAGCAACTCCCGGACGCGCGCCTCGCGTTCGGCTTTCGTGCCAACCCGGTGGGTCCGCAACGGCTCCTCGATAATGCGGTAGATCGAGTACATGGGGTCGAGCGACCCGTACGGGTCTTGGAAGACCGGTTGGACGCGCCGGCGGAATGCGAACAGTTCGCGGCGGGATAGCCCAGATGTGTCCACGTCATCGAACACGATCCTCCCGGCGGTGGGCTTCACCAAGCCGAGAACCATGTTCGCCACGGTCGATTTACCCGATCCGGATTCGCCCACCAGCGCCAGAGTGGTACCCCGGCGCAGGGTGAAGGACACATCGTCCACGGCCGTGAACTGGGTGGCGCGACCAGGGCGTGAGCCACGGATCTCGAACACTTTCGTCAGTTCCGAAACCTGGAGGACGCCTGGGCGCTCGGCGCTTCGCTCACCATCCGTGCTCGCGGGGGCTTCGGCCGCATCCTCCCCGGTGGTCTTGGCAACCTGGATGCGCTGGTACGCCAGCGACGGCGCTGAGGCAACCAACCGGCGCGTGTACGGGTGGGCGGGGTTGGCAAGAATGTCCAAGGACGGCCCGGACTCCACAACCTTGCCTTGGTACATGACCACCAGGTGCTCCGCCCGCTCGGCGGCCAGCCCGAGATCGTGGGTGATGAACAGCACCGCTGTGCCGAGTTCCCGGGTCAACACGCCCAGGTGGTCCAGGATCTGACGCTGGACGGTGACATCGAGGGCCGATGTCGGTTCATCCGCGATCAGGAGTGTCGGCCGTGCGGCGAGGGCAATGGCGATGAGGGTCCGCTGGCGCATGCCGCCGGAGAACTCGTGGGGGAACTGCCGGGCGCGGCGCTCGGCGTCCGGCAGGCCGGCCTCGGCGAGCAACCCTGCCACCCGGTCCCGGGCGCCCGTGCCGGTGACGAAGCGTTCGGCGAGGGCCTCGGCATCGTCCAGGCCCATGCCGCGCAGCAGGATGGCGACCTCGACGCGCGTAGTGAAGCCGACCACCAGCTTGTCCGCCACGGCGGCAGTCTCGATCCCGCGCCCGGCCAGGCACGCGAGCAGAGCCCGGCGCTCGGCGGATCCGAGGTAGAGGCGAGCGTCAGGAGTGTCCGCCACGGCATCTTCGCCGAGTTCGGCCACCAGCGCCCGGTAGGAGGACCGGGACACATCGATCCCATTGGCCCGCAGCGCTTCGCGGACCTGTGATCCGATCCGGTAGACGGGATTGAGGTTCGACATCGGGTCTTGGGGTACCAGGCCGATTTGGCTGCCCCGGAGCCGCACAAAACGCCGGGGTGGTGCCTTGGTCAGGTCTTCGCCATCGAATTCGATCGACCCGCCGGTCACCTTCCCGCCGCCTGGCAGCAGGTCGATGATCGCGTGGGCGGTGGTGGATTTCCCGGAACCAGACTCTCCGACGATGGCGACGGTCTGGCCGGGATAGATGGTCAGGTCCGCTCCGCGCACGGCGTGGACCTGGCTGGTCCGGGAGGTGAAGGTCACGTGGAGGTCGCGGATGCGCAGCAAGGGTGCCTCGGCCGATGGATCGGCGGGGACTGGCGCCGGATGGGTGGTCATCATCCACGCACCTTCGGATCGAGGGCATCTCGTACGGCATCGCCGAGCATGATGAACGCCAAGACGGTGACCGCGAGCGCCGCGGCGGGATAGAACAGCACTTCAGGGGCTTGAGCCAACCAGTTCTTGGCATCGCCGATCTGCATGCCCCACGAGTGCAGGGTGCGGGGCAACCCGACTCCCAGGAAGGAGAGGGTGGCCTCGGCGACGATGTAGGTGCCGAGCGATACGGTCGCGGTGACGATCATCGCCGCGGCCGCGTTGGGTAGCACGTGCCGGATGAGGATGCGTCCGCGTGAGACACCCAAGGCCGTGGCAGCGGTCACGAAATCGGCGCTGCGCACCGCAAGAACCGCCCCGCGAGTGATCCTCGCCATCTGCGGCCAACCGAAAGCTCCCAGCACCAGGACCACCCCGAACACCCCCACACCTCCCTGGGCCCTGAAGCCTGACAGGAGGACGATGGCGGCCAGCACCAGCGGCACGGCGTAGAAGATCTCCGAAACCCGGGAAACGAGCGCGTCAAGCCAACGCCCGTAGTAGCCGGCGATCGCCCCGAGGGCACCGCCGACGATGAGTGTGAAGGCGACCGTCAGTACGCCCACCAGGAAGGACGGCCGAGCGCCATAGACAACCTGGGCGAAGACGTCACAGCCCTGCTTGTCGTAGCCGAAGATATGTCCTGAGGTCGGACCGGCGAGGGAGTTGGCGAGCCGACAGTTTTCGCCGTCCTGGACCATCGGGCTGATGGAGGAGAACCACTGGGGAAACGCGACCACCACGGCGATGAACACCACCAGGATGGCCGAGACGATGAACAGCGGCTGCCGGCGCAGCTTATGCCAGGCCTCGGCCCACAGGGAGGTGGGCGGGGCGGCCTCGTCGAGGCGATCGACCGCTTCGAGGGGGGTCTGGTCCAACGGGGCAACAAAGTGGGGCTGGCGCCCGGCGGCCTCAGACATAGCGGATCCTCGGGTCGAGTAGGGCGTACAGCACGTCCACCAGCAGATTCGTGATGATGAAGACGATCACCAGGATGGTGACCAAAGAGACCACGGTAGGTCCCTCGCCTTTGAGGATCGCCTGATAGAGCGTGTTGCCGACGCCGGGGACGGCGAAGATCCCCTCGGTGACGATCGCTCCGCCCATCAGCACGCCGAGATCGGCGCCGATGAAGGTGATCACGGGGATCAATGAGTTGCGCAGGATGTGGACCACAACCACCCGACGCCTGGTCAACCCCTTCGCGGTCGCGGTGCGCACATAGTCGGCGCTCGCATTCTCCGCGACCGCTGTTCTGGTCAAACGCAGAACGTAGGCCAGTGAGACGCCGGCGAGCACGAACGCAGGCATCAGGAGGGCGGTGAACGTCTGGTTTCCCCCCACCGTGGTCGGCAACCAGGCGAGCTTGACGCCGATCACGAACTGGGCCACGAACCCCATCACAAAGGTGGGGACGGCGATGACGAGCAGGGACACCACGAGGACCGTGCCATCGAAGACTCCGCCGCGCCTAAGACCGGCGATCAGGCCGGCCACAATGCCGAAGACGGCCTCAATGGCGAGCGCGAGCAGCGCCAGCTTGACCGTCACGGGGTAGGCGGTAGCGATGACTTCGCTGATGGCCCGCCCCGAATAGGCGGTGCCGAAATCGCCGGTCAGCAGCCCTTTCACGTAGAGGAGGTACTGCACGAGGAACGGTTGGTCGAGGTGGTACTGCGAGCGGAGGGCCGATGCGACCGCAGGCGCACAGCCGCGGTCGCCGCACAGACCCGCGACGGGATCGCCCGGCATCAGGAACACCATGAGGTAGAGCAGGAACGTGGCCCCAAGGAAGACGGGGATCGCCTGCAGAAGTCTTCGGCCCACGTACCAACCCATGAGCGAAACCCTTCCCGGTCGATCAACGGGTGCCGTCGAAAGCGCTCGGGCGGGGGCGACACCGTGGAGATAAAAGAACTGCGAGATACAGACCTGCGGCGCGGGGGTTTCCCCCGCGCCGCAGGTATTGTATGCCGCTCGCGGCGGCCTAGGACCAGCGCTACTTGCTGGCGAGGTAGTACAGCGGGACGCTATTCCACCCGTAGGGCACCACGCCGACGGCCTCAGAGGTCGCGCCGAGTCCGTTTTGATACCACAGCGGGATGGCGGGAAGGTCCTCAAGCAGGACGGCCTGGACCTGCTGCCACGCGGCGACAGCAGCGTCCACGTTCGACTCGTTGAGTCCCTGCGACAGCAGATCGTCTACCTCGGCGCTCGAGTAATCGCCATCGTTCGATCCGGCGCCTGTCCCGTACAGCGGCCCAAGGAAGTTGAACAGCGACGGATAGTCCGCCTGCCAACCGGACCGGAACGCGGTCTCGATGACACGGTCCGTGATGGCGGTGCGCATTTCCCCGAAGCTCGGATACGGATCGCCTTCGGCCTCGATGCCCAGCGTGTTCTTGATCGAGTTGCACACGGCGTCAACCCACGACTGGTGCGGCCCATCGGAGTTGTACGCGATCTTGAACGTGCCATCCCACGGCGAGATGGCGTCCGCCTGTGCCCACAGATCCTTCGCGAGTGCCTCGTCGTAGGCCAGCACGTCAGCACCCTCCAGGGTGTCAGACCAGCCGTCGATGACCGGGGAGGTGAAATCGCTGGCCGGGGTGCGGGTCCCTTGGAAGATCACATCGGTGATCTCCTCGCGGTTGATCGCGTGAGACAGCGCCTTGCGGCGCAGGTTCCCCTCTTCGCCATCGAAGTGCGCCAGCCGCTCGGGAATGGTGAAGGACTGGAAGATCGCGGCGGGTTGGTTGACGGCGCGATCGCCCAGATCGGCCTCAAACGTGGTCAGATACTGATCGGGGACCAAGTCGGTGATGTCGAGCTGACCCGAGAGTAGATCCGCCCAGGCCGAATCGGGGCTGTCGTACATCTTGAACAGGACGCCTTCATTCTGGGGCACGCGCCCGCCCTTGTAGTCCGGGTTCGGGACCAGATCGACCGACACTTCGTGCACCCAGGCATCTGGACCGGAGAACATGTAGGGGCCGTTTCCTACCGGGTTCTGACCGAAGGCCTTGATGTCGTCGAACGCGGTCAGGGGCAGCGGATAGAAGGCGCTGTAGCCGACGCGCAGCGGGAAGTCCGATTCGGGCTGCTTGAGGGTGACCGTGAAATGGGTGTCATCCACAACTGTCAACCCGGACAGTTTGGCGTCGGGTTCGGCCACGGGATCGAGGATCGGTTCGCCGTCCTCATCCACCTCGCCGGTGTCCACGGCCTCTTGGAGTTCGTCATACCCCACGATGGACTCGAAGAAGTAGGAGTTGAGCTGGGCGTTGTTGGCGTTGGCTCCATAGCTCCACGCGTCGGTGAAGCATTGGGCCGTCACGGGCGAGCCGTCCGAGAAGGTCCATCCCTCTTGGAGAGTGATGGTGTAGGTCTGGGCGTCCTCAGTGTCGATCGACTCGGCCACTTCGTTGATCGCTGCGCCGTCGGCGTCGTAGTAGACGAGGCCCGCGAAGAGCAGATCGACCAGCTTGCCGCCCTGGACTTCGTTCGTGGTGGTCGGAATGAGAGGGTTCTGCGGTTCAGTGATGTTGGCGATCACCACGCCGCCGCTTGGCGCGGGCTCTTCCGCGGCTCCGGACTGGGTACCGGATTCGGTGGATTGTTCGGAGCCACCGTCACTGCCCTGGCAGCCCGCCAGAGCTAGGGCGCCAGCCGCGAGAAGTGCTGCGAATGGGCTAATCCGTCTGATATTCAATGGTCCTCCTGGGATGCGATAGTTGGAGCGGCAGTGAGCATCCGGGCCGGTGGTGCTTTCGCCAACGTCCCAGAGCGCGAAGTGCCGGATCTTGAAGTACGCGCGTCGGGATACCTCACCATTGACCACGCCGAATATCGGCGCAGACACGCGGTGGAGTTTACCAGCATCGCCACCGCTCCCCACCTGCCCGTTTTCTAGAGAAGTGCAACGGGTTGTGGTCTGGGGTGGCGGTAGCGGTTTGTGTGTGGGGGTGCTGTTGGCTGGTTGGGGGTGGGCGGGATGCTGGTTGGGTGAGTGGAACTGAGATAGGGCCGGAGACGTTTGCGGCTGTTGATGGGGCGGCTGTGGGGTTTGCCCGTGATTGGCAGACACGGGTGGATGGTCGGCACCGGGAGTTGTGGCTGATGGCGTGTTTGAGGGCCACGCTTGATTACTGGATGACTGCTTTGATCGGGGCTGTTCCGCCTGGGGAGCGTGATTGGGGTCGGCTGTTGGACGCGCTGGGGTATGACAGTTCCGATCCGGGTTTGGATGCCCACCAAGCGGAGATCGAGGCGGACATCCGGGAGTTGGCCGAGTTCGGTCCGCCGCTTGGGGACCGGGACGCGGATGTGTCTGGTCAGGGCTTCTAGGCGGCCAGGTGGGTCGGGTCCGGCTGGCGGGAGAGCTTGGCGAGTTGGTCGGCGACCTGGTAGTGGTGGTGGAATTCGGTCCCGTTGTCCATGGTGGTCGAGAGGCGGCCAGCTTCGGGTAGGGGCCCGAAGACCGCGAGTTGGGCTTTGACGGTTTCGTCGCAGGTGACTGCCTCGACTTTGCGGACGGCGAAGTAGCGGGTGGTTCGTTCGGCTTCGGTGTGTAGCGCGGCGCCGCCCCTGGCGCCGATCACCGAGTCGCCTTCCCAGTGCCCGAACTCGGTCCTGTTATCGCATCCTTCGGGCCGGTGGCGGATCGAGACTCTGCGGTCGATCTTGAAAGGAGTGGACGCGCCGGCCCGCGCGTTTGCGGCGCTTCTTGCGGGTCGGCGGGCAGTCGATGACGATGTAGTCGAACCGGCGCGCCGGCCCGCGCGTTTGCGGCGCTTCTTGCGGGGCTGGTGGCTGTTGTGTGCCCGCTGGACGGCTTTCAGCCCAGGACACCGCATGAGACAGTTTCACGAGACGTTGGCGCGTGTCGGGCTTGCCGCAATTGAGAGATATGGGTTTGTGCTGGCCGGTGGGTACGCGCTTAGCGCAAACGGCATCGGGAATCGCTTGTCCATGGATATCGACCTATTCACCGATGTGCCTAACCCTGATGGGTTCAGGCGCGCCACCGAGGATATTGTCCGAGCTTACGAGGCGCACGGCCTGACAGTGGAGGTCAGGCGCACCGCTCCGACTCTTGTGGACCTGTCAGTGCGCGGTCCACGCCACGGCGAGGAGAGCGGTGTCCGCCTTGGGCTCGACTTTCGTGCGCTGCCGCCCGCACGGGCGAGTGTCGGCCCAGTCCTTGATGTCACTGACGCCGTGGGAAACAAGGTGGGCGCGCTGTGGTCCCGGGGAGAGCCCCGCGACTATATCGACATCTATTCCGTGGCCGAATCGGGCAGGTTCTCCAAATCCGAAATCCTCGAGCTCGGCGACCAGCGCGAGGCGCTGCCTTTTGACCGGCCCATGTTGGCGCGGCGGTTCAGGGCGGTCCAGAACATCCAGAGCAGAGAATTCGTCGCCTTCGGACTCACTAGCCCCACAGACCACCGGGCGCTCGTCGGCTTCTTCGTGCAGTGGGCCGATGAGGTTGACTCCGATGGCGTCTGAAGCGGCATCCCCGTCCCCGCAAGGACCGTCTCGATATCCCGCAGCGCAGTAGCTTCACCCGCGCGGGCACGACACGGGCCGGCCCCCACTGCGACCTGAGCGGAATCGCACACAGATCGTTACCGAATAGATCCCGAATCCCCGGCCCGCCGCCGCACCCTCAGGCCCGCAGCGCGCGGCGCCGGGACCGCATGACAGCCTGTTCGCGTGGGTCCGGCAGCGGGACCGCCGCGATCAGTTCCTTGGTGTACACCGCACTCGGGGAACGCAAGATCTGTTCGGCTGGTCCGATTTCGACGAGTTTGCCGGCCC
>JAIRXV010000247.1 GCA_031268115.1 Bifidobacteriaceae bacterium | reverse complement strand
AGGACTTTGAGGAAAAGGCAGCGAATGCGTCCGCCTTCATTCTGTGTTCGCCGCACAATCCCGTGGGTCGGGTATGGACTCGGCCCGAGCTAGAACGCCTCGCGGACATTTGCCTTCGCTATGGCGTGCGAATAGTATCCGATGAGGTCCATGCCGATTTTGTCTATCCGGGCGCGCACCACACGGTCACGGCAACGTTGGGCCCGGAGGTGGACGCGGCGACCGTGACATGTACGGCACCGTCGAAGACGTTCAACATCGCGGGATTGCAGTTGGCGAACGTCTTTGCCGCCGATGCCGACTCCCGGGCAAGCATCGCTGCCGCCTACACAAGGCAGGGCCTCAGCCAACACCCCACGCTCGGGTTGGCCGCCTGCGAAGCGGCCTACTCCGGGGACGCCGACCCCTGGGTCGATGAGCTGGTGGCCTACCTGGATGGGACGATGGCGTTCATCGAACAGTTCGCCGTGGAGCGTCTACCCGGTGTCGGCTTCGCGCGACCTGAAGGCACCTACCTGGCGTGGCTCGACTTCCGCAAACTCGGGTTGGACGCCGACGGGCTGCGCCGCCTCGTGGTCGATGAGGCGCGGCTCTGGCTTTCGGACGGGCCCACATTCGGCGCCGGAGGCTCGGGCTTCCAGCGGCTCAACGCTGCCGTCCCGCGCTCCGCCGTGGCCGAGGCGTTGGAGCGATTGGCGCTGGCCGTGGATTCGCTCGGGCGGCCCGCAGACCGTCCCAGGACAGGATCGCCAAAGCCACCCAGACAATAGCGAAACCCGCCCACCGGGCGGGCGCCATCGGTTCGTGCAGCACGGCCACTGCGACCAGAAACTGCATGACAGGACACAGATACTGCGTCAATCCGAGGATGGAAAGAGGCAGGCGCCGGGCCGCGCCATTGAACAACAGAAGAGGCACCACTGTGACCCCACCAACACCCACCATGAGCCAGGTGTGCGCCGCACCCAATCCGACAAAGGTTTGGCGCCCAGCCGACGCGAACAAACCCATGAGCCCAAGCGCCAACGGTGCCATAAGGAGTGTTTCGACGCTCAGTGCGGTGACAGCCGAAACTCCGCGCCCTACTCGTTTTTCGATATAGCCGTATAGACCCCAAGTGAGGCTCAGCGCCACGGCAATCCACGGGAATCGGCCGTACGCGACCGAGATCACAATCACCGCCGAGGCGGCCACCCCAATCGCAACCCACTGGGCCACTCGCAGTCGCTCATGCATAAACATAACGGCCAAAGCGACCGTTACCAGCGGGTTAATGAAGTACCCGAGTGCCCCGTCCACCAGCTGACCCGATTCGATGGAATAGACGAACACCAGCCAATTCGCCGTCAAAAGCGCTCCCGAAATCGCGAGGGTACCCACGAGCCGCAAGCTGCTCAGAACGTTGCGCAGTTCGCGCCACCTGTGCGTCGCCACCACCACACCGAGGCACACAACCAACGACCACACAATCCGATGGGCAATCACCTCGACCGCTCCAGTGGGCGTAAGCCGGGAAAGATAAAGGGGCAGCCCACCCCACCAGGCGTAAGCGCCGACTGCCAGTATGAGGCCGGCGCGCGACTTCACGGACGGTCCAGTAAGCCCCGCGCAAGGGCCGTGGCCAAGGTCGGAGCCAGCGGAAGCCGCGGAATGAGCGTCGCCTGGATCGCGTGGTAGATATCGGGTTTGCCAGGCCACATTTCTGCCGTCACTTTGCCTTCGAGGTCCAGTTCGTGATGCCACGAACCGTATTCGCGGTCGATGACGTCCCGCGCCACGTAGTCCCACCACGTTTCATACCATTCGCCGTAGGTGGCTTCGCCCGTCGCCCGGTACAGGGTGGCCGCGGCGCCCAAGGCCTCGGCCGCAACCCAGTGCAGCCGATGGCGGACCACGGCACGTCCCTCGAAATCGGTCGTGTAGCAGAACCCTGGCCGGCCGCCTTCGTCCCAGCCGTCGGCGGCGGCGCGGGCAAACAGCTCTTGGGCGGCATCCAGCATCCAGGAGGGTGCGCCATCGCCCAGCGCAGCGCGCGCCTCCAGCACAAGGCGAGCCCACTCGAATCCGTGTCCAGGGGTGGCGCCATACGGCCGGAAACGGTCTTCGGGGATGTCCCGGTTGTAGTCCGGCAACGAACGCCACTTAGAGTCGTAGTGCTCCGGAATGCGCCAGTTCGAGGACCGCGCCTCCGTGTGCACGATTCGCGTCAGGATCCGTAGGGCGCGAGCAAGCCACTCATCTTGGCCAGTAACATCCGCCGCCGCGAGGTAGGCCTCAATCGTGTGCATGTTTGCGTTGGCGCCCCGGTACGGGTCGAGACTATCGAACTCGGTATCCCAGCTATCGACCACGGCCCCGGCGCTGTCGTCCCAGAAACGCTCCTTGGAGTTGGCCAACGCCTTGTCTAGGAGCGCGGACGCGTGCGGCCGGCCGGCGGCTTTAGCCGACGATGCCGCGAGGACGACGAACGCGTGGGCGTAGGCCGCCTTCGTCGTGTCGCGGGGGTCGCCGTCCCATGTCACGGAGGAATACCAGCCACCGTTGATCGAATCCGCCAAACGACCGTTCAAAGCTCGAATCCCGTGGTCTGCGAGGGTGCCGCAGCCCGGCCGCCCGAGGAGGGCGCCAAGGGCGTAAACGTGGGTCATCCGGGCGGTGATCCACAGTTCCACCGGCTCGGATCGAGCGGGGCGACCTTGGGCATCGAGCCAGGTAAAACCGACGTCTGTCGATGCGGCCGCTTCGCCGAACGCCAGCAGTGTGTCGGTGTGGCGTTCGAGCCATCGGGCATGGGCGGGGCTATCCAGCCAAGACACGGGTTTCCTCCATTGAGCGGGGCAGTGATTCGCATTAAGCGTAGTGGGCATCGCTGGTCCCGTGG
Source organism: Bifidobacteriaceae bacterium (assembly GCA_031268115.1). Lineage (GTDB taxonomy): Bacteria > Actinomycetota > Actinomycetes > Actinomycetales > WQXJ01 > JAIRRT01. The sequence continues at coordinate 3,976 of JAIRXV010000247.1, read as the reverse complement.
GCTGGACCCGCGGATGTGCGTCCGCCGCGGCGGAGACCGCATCCGCTGGCGCGGCGTCGCTGGTCCCGTGGGCTGGACCCGCGGATGTGCGTCCTGCGGGAAAGTGAGGGACAATTGCCGCCATGCCAAGGGGCAAAGGCACTTCTCATGGTTCGACCGGCACTCCAGGAGCCCGCCGCGCACGGGGGCTCGCGTTGGCGTGCGCCGCCGTTGCGGGCATTGCGCGGGCCGACCGCTGGCAGCGCGGTTGGGGTGCGACCCTAGCGGAACAGGCCCGCGACCTGCCCGGAGACGATCTGATCCCGTATCCCCGGCTGCAGGCCACCCGCGCTATCGCCATCGCCGCTCAGCCGCGGGCGGTCTGGCCGTGGCTGATCCAGATGGGTCAGGACAAGGGTGGGTTCTACAGCTATGACGCGTTGGAGAATCTGGTGGGATTGAGTATCCACTCTGCCGACGCCATCGTCCCTGAGTGGCAGGACCTGGCCGTGGGGGACGCTGTGAGGCTGGCACCGGGAATGGATCTGGAGGTTCGGCTGCTGGACCGGCCACGCGCGTTGGTGTTGTTCGCCGACGGACCGATGCCGCCCGCAACCGCGGACGATGACGCTCCCACCTTGCGTTTCTCGTGGTCCTTTGTGCTGGACTCTGAAGGCCCAGCCGATTCCCGGTTGGCGATCCGCGAGCGATATTCCTGGGACAGCGGTGTGACGGCCCTGAAGTTTTGGGCCATCGAATGGGTCTCGTTCGCGATGACTCAGCGGATGCTGCGGGGTATCAGATCGAGGGCGGAAGGCCGTGACGGCCCGTCAGTGGAAGTCCCGAGAGCGGGCGTCGAAACGAATGGGCAGGTTCTCTAGACGCGCCGCGACGAGGTTCGCCGCGCCATCGGCCTTCTCCAGGCGGCCGGTTACGACCACCGCCGGCGATGCTCTGGCGGTCGAACGGTAGGTGGCCCACACGTCCGGGCGGCAAACCACGTTGAGCAGACCGGTTTCGTCTTCCAGGGACACGAAGATCACACCTTTCGCGGTGCTGGGGCGTTGACGGTGGGTGACCACCCCAGCCACTTTGAGCCACGTGCCTGGGCGTGCGGCCAGGGTTTCGCCAATGGAGCGGATACCATCTGCCGCGATCTGGGCGCGCTGATGCTCCAGCGGATAGTTGTCTACGCTCACTCCCGTTGCCCAGATATCGGCCGCGGACTGCTCGATTCTGTCCATTCCAGGAAGCATCGGCGCCTCCACCACGGCTTGAGTGCCTGGCAGCATGCCGGGGCTCTCAGCGGATGCACCCGCGATCCATAGGGCACGCCGGCGGTCTGGCTCAAATCTCTCCAGGGCCCCAGCCGTAGCTAGGGCCTCCAGGGCGGAGGGAGATAGTTGGGCGCGCCGCGCCAGATCTCCGATTGAGGAGAAGGGCCGCTCTATCCGCCGAGCCACGATCCGTTCGGCCACCTTGGTCCCGATCCCCCGCACCGAGGCCAGACCGAGGCGCACCCCCAGCGCCAAATCCCCGCGCAGCAACCGGTGTGGGTAGCCTCGGTTAGTCTCAGCGGTCAATCGCTCCACGCTGGCCAGGACTTCAGACAGGCCAACGTCGGGGCGACCCACGCGCACGCCGTGGCGCCGGGCATCGGCCACCAGCGATTGGGGCGAGTAGAAGCCCATTGGCTGGGACGCGAGGATAGAGGCGTAGAACGCGGCCGGATGGAACACTTTGAGCCAGGCGCTGACATAGACGATCAACGCGAACGAGAACGAGTGGGATTCGGGGAAACCGAAATCGGCGAATGCCTTCAATTGATCGTAGATTCGGTCTCGGGCATCCGAGCCGATTCCCCGTTCGGCCATTCCGGCCATCAGTGCCTCTTTCAGCCGAGCCATTTTCTCGGCGGACCGTTTGGAACCCATGGCTCGGCGCAGTTGATCCGCTTGTACAGCGGTGAACCCGGCAGCATCGATTGCCAGCTGCATGAGCTGTTCTTGGAACAACGGCACCCCGAGGGTCCGTTCGAGGGCTGGACGCAACAGTTCCGAATCGTAGGTGACGGGTTGGCGACCGCGCGCCCTCTCGATGTAGGGGTGGACGGATCGTCCTTGGATGGGTCCGGGACGGATCAGAGCAACTTCGATCACGATGTCGTAGAAGGTGCGGGGCCGTAGCCGGGGCAGGGTCGCCATTTGGGCGCGGGATTCAACTTGGAACACCCCTACGGTATCGGCCTCGCATAGGAGGTCGTATACTTCAGGGCATTCTTCGGGAATGGAATACATCTCCCAGTGTTGCCCCTCGGTGACTTCGATATAGTCGAAAGCCCGGCGTACCGCTTCGAGCATCCCCAGTCCTAGAAGATCGAATTTCACCAGCCCGGCGTCTGCCAGATCGTCCCGGTCCCATTGCAGCACACTCCGACCTGGCATCCGGCCCCACTGGACGGGACACACCTCGATGACTGGGCGGTCGCATAGAACCATGCCACCGGGGTGGATACCCATGTGTCGAGGCAGTCGCATCATCTGCTCGGCTAGGTCTAGAACACTTTCGGGTATGCCGCGCAGATCGTCGTCGCCCTGGGTTGGCCTGCCGTCTCCTTTGCCCCATGGCGTGTAGTGGACGGCGCGATCGCGCAAATGCCCCCACCGCTCCACTTGCTTGGACCAGGCGTCGGTTTGGCCCTGATCGTAGCCGAGTGCTTTGCAAGCGTCCCGGATAGCCATTTTGGGCCGGTAGGAGATCACGGCACCGGCCAGGGCGGAATGTTCGCGCCCATAGCGGGTGTAAACGTGTTGAATGACTTCCTCGCGCCGTCCCGATTCGATGTCGAGGTCGATATCGGGCAAACCGTCGCGTTCGGGAGCCAGGAACCGTTCGAAGAGCAAGCCGTATTTCACGGCATCGACTGCGGTGATGCCGAGCGCAAAGCAAACCGCCGAGTTAGCTGCCGATCCTCTCCCTTGGCACAGGATTTTTAGTTCTCGGCAGAATTCTGCGATCTCGTGGACAATGAGGAAGTAGCCGGGAAACCCGAGCCTTTCGATGATCTCCAATTCGTGGTCGATCATGTCCCACGCTTTGATATTCCCTTCCTCTGGCGGTCCGTACCGATGCTCCGCACCCCGCCGGGTGAGTTCCCTCAGCCAAGTCGCCTCGGTGTGGCCGGCCGGAACATCGCAGGGAGGCAGGTTCGGGGCGATCAGCCGCAGGTCGAAGGAGCATTCGCCGCCTAGACGCGCGGCGGCCGCGATCGCTTCGGGATGCCGCCGGTGGCGTTGGATCATTTCGGCTGGCGAGCGCAAGAGTGAACTCGCCCCAGACGGTAGCCAGCCGTCCATCTCGTCCAAGGATCGGCGTCCGCGCACCGCCGCGAGGGAAGCGGCCAGAGGAAACTCCCCTTGGGTGGCATAGTGCACGTTGCCGGTGGCCGTGAGGGGCAGCTTGGTCTTGTCCGCGAGGTGGGCCAGAGCATCCGCTAGTTGAGAGTCACCCGGACTGCCCGTATCGGTGATCTCTATGGCCACGTTTTCCTGCCCGAACCGCGCGGTCAACTCCTGGAGCACGCGCTGAGCGGCCTCAACCCCCTGGGGCGTGACCGCCGGTGGAATGACTCCCAGTTTGGTGGCACCTGGTGTGCCGGTGCCGATCAAGGCTTGCCGAACAGCGCCTTTGCGGCAGCCCGTAAGGATCAGCCATTCACCGCCAGCCAATTCGGTCAGGCGATCGATGTCATAGCGCGGGGGCCCTTTCTGTCCAACCGCAAGGTAGCCTTCGGAGATGGCCCGGGCAAGACGTCGATACCCTTCGATTCCCCTGGTCAACACGAGAAGGTGGGTGCCAGGGGGGTCGGCGGCGCCGGGTTGTTCGGGGCCGGCATCCAACGTAAGTTCCGCCCCATAGGCGGCCGGTAGGCCGACCTCTCGGGCGGCGTTGGCGAATTGCACCACTCCGTAGAGGCCGTCGTGATCGGTCAGCGCCA
>JAIRXV010000243.1 GCA_031268115.1 Bifidobacteriaceae bacterium | reverse complement strand
ATTGGGACAAGCCTGTCCTTTGCGCGGGATTGGTCGGGGAAAAGGAGGGGCGTGCGGGCAATCAATCTAATGGGAATGACTGCGGTGTACCCATCGGCCACGGCCTGGCTGGGCGCGCGCCGATCCCCCATGCCACCGTCACCGGGCGGTGGCATGCGGTCGGGTGTGGAGACGAAGTTGTAGGGGTTCAAGAAACCACTCCGCAGGGGCTCGCACACCTCGCGAGGCCCAGACTGCACCCCACGGGCCTGTCGGGGCCCCCGGCCCCGGCCGGCGCCTTGCGTTGTCTCTGGTTGATCAGCGTCCACGAGGTGCCTCCTTAGTCGGCGTGACGCTTCCCTCTGTAAGCGCAAGCCCTTTCCCCTCGCGCAATTCGACCCCCGTATGCCACTCGTCTACCACAAACGTATTGCCGTGCTCGTCCGTGTCCCAGCGTTCGCGAATCTTCAGCACCCCGTACATACCAAGCCGGGGGCCGCCATCGGGCAGGGCGCGCACCGGAGTCCAGACCGGGCCGACCCGCGCGTCATCGAGCCGCACCCACCGGCCCCACGGGTCCCGTGGGTCGGGCTCGGGTCCGAGTTCGGCGATCCGGCCCCAAAGGATCCTGTGCGATTCCACCGGCGCGAGAGTCTCGGCGTTCGGCGCATGCGCCCCGGGCGGTCCCTCGCCACCACTTGGAACGAGCACCGAGCGGCCACATCGAGCAGACTGGTCCCACCACCACCGGACCTCGGCGGTCTCATTGAACAGCCGTGCCTCGAACGCGGTATTTGCCTCGCCTTCCACCGCCTCTTCATGAAACCCGCCGCCACCTCGCGCCCGCAACAACGCACCAGCTGGGCCGATTCTGACCCAGAACGCTTCAGCGGGGGTCAAGATCCAACCCAACGTGCCGCGGCCGAGAGCGTAGAGACCGGCAACGTCTTTCAATGCCCCCACAGTCGTGTTCGGTTCGCTCATGTCCCGGGCCTTTCTTCGCTCACGAAAACTCCGCTCGGAGCGGCCGGGGCCTTAGTTCGCGCCGCCGCCGGCCCATCTCGGAACGCCTCACAGGCGTTGGCCCACGCCGTTTCCAGGCGCCGCACGGGACCGTTTGCCGTGCCATCGCCGTCCAGCCAGCCGCCGGCCTGAAGACTCATCCCTTGTAGCGGCGAATCTTGAGCGTCAAGTGAGACGTTCCCCGGCTCGATCTCAACCGACCCAAGACCTCGAGTCACGCCGAACCCAAGCGGCACCCATCCGTCAACGAGGTCGCGAACTGTCAGCGCCAACAGTGCCAGCGCCACATTCATCTGGCAGGCGACGTCTTGACTGACTCCCGCGCCGTCATCGTTCCCGGTGTCGCCTTCTTGACCACAGTTGCATTTGAGGCGATCCATGTCCACGTCGAGGACGATGTCGCGCCACACCCCCACCTTGGCGGCGTACGGCTCCAACGACGAATACAGCTGGCCGTTAGCGACTCCGCCAGACCAACGGTCGATGGCGTTGCGTGTCACGTAGTCAAACCACAGGCCATCGCCATGGGTCTCGGAATTGAGACGGGAATTGAGACGGTCCACGGCCTTGGCGAAGGCGGCGTTTTCTCCCCCGGGACACTCTGGGAGAGGCCCGTAGCGAACGGCCCGCCATTCCTTTTCGGGAATCGACACCTCGGTGGTGACATCGGGTACTTCGAGCGCCCCCCGACAGCCCGAGTCGCCGCCCGGCCAGTTACCCGCTGCCCCGAACAACGCTCGCACGCCTGGAAGTTTCGACGCCAGCGCCAACTGTTCGAGGAGCGAATCCCCCACATCGGCCGCCCGCACCCCACAGGCCGTTCGCGCGATGTACTCTGCCCGCGCACGCAAGGCACCCTTGATCGAAGATCCAGGTAGCAGCAGCCGCAATCCGTCGCTCCCGGTCATCGTGGCGGGGAACGCATCGCATGCTTTGCCGAACACGGACACCTTCGACATGAGAGGTCCGGTCGGACGCCACGGGATCCGCAGCCGGACCCTTCGGCGCGTGGGCCGGGGTTGGCTGTTGGATGAAGCCGACGATGGCGGCGCTACGGACCACGCGCATGGCGACTGTCCGTCATCGTCCCCCTGTCCCGTTCCTTCTGGGCCGGCCACCAGCGAAGCGTCCGTCCGACTGGGCGCGAGCGGGTTGCTGGCCGTGTCGGTCCCGCCGGTGAGCACGGCTGCGCGTAGTCCTTCCCGGCTGGAGAGGTCCTCCACTCGCCGGCGAATCACGGACAGTGAGACTCGCCCCAACCCGCGGGTCCGACCGGCGCCCACGGTGAGGCACGTCCCGTCCGGACCGGCCGAGGTCAACACCCGTGTCGCATTACTCAACCACTCGCGCGCCTCTTCCGGGGCGGGGTTCTCAGCAGATGGTTCGCCGCCGAACGCCACCACTGTCAGTTCGAAGTCGAAGCACTGGCCCGCCCGAATCACCTCACGGGTGTAGAGGAATCCGCTGGCCGCCGCGCCCGTGCTGCGATCGATCCCCACGTGGTCGCGAACGGCGGGCCTGAGGTCGCGAACGGCGAGCGCGGGGCAAGGGGCGGAGTCGGCCTCCACGGCATCGGTTACCCAAACCCGACTGGCCAGGCCATCCGAATCGACCCGGCCGTTACGGCGCACGGTCGAGGTCTGCCATCCCCACCACCTCGTTCCGCCTCCGTCACCTTCGCCGCGGCCGAGAGCCCCCCGCAACACGCCGGTCAGGGACGTGGCCGGCAATACCACTCTGCCTAGGCCATCGCGCGCCTGAATCAGATCCGGGCTTGCTTCTGTTTCGGCTACCCCTATATGCAGCGGGGAAAGCGCCGTCAATCGCAGCCGAACCGTGTCCCTGTAGATCAGGCCACTTCTTTGCGTCATGACGCGTCACCTTCGTTGGCTGAGACCGGATGGTCGCGGAGCGCCTCAATCAGGAAGGCCCGGACCGCGAACTGCGTCAGCGCGGCTATTTCGGTCTCCGAGAAGTATTCCTTTAACTGGAGCGGTTCGCCGGGAAACAGTTTGGTCCAGAGTATATGTTCGCTATCCCAGCTTCCCGGTGCCAGCAGCGTCTCGAGGTTTTTGACGGCCCCACTCCACGGCGTGCCGAGGGCATCCGGCCACTGGCGCATTTCGTCCGGCGTCACGCATTCACGTGAGCCTGCGCCCGAGATCAATTCCCGCAGCGTACCGCGCTGCGAGGGGGAGCACGTCCCGGGGACGTATTTCTCTCGCTCGGCGGTATTCTCGGCCAAGGTTCGGGCGCGATCGACGATGGCGTTTTTCCAGGCCACCCGCGCCAAGCGTCGATAAACTGGATCGGCCCGGTCGCTGTCCGTGGGAGTGGGAGACGATGAAGTCGTCGCTGCGGGCTCAACTATGAGGGTTTGCTTCGTGAGAGCTGCGCTGTTGATTGCCACCCGGCCGAACCCTTCCGCTCGACGCCATCCCAGGCCTGCCGCGCTCAGTGCGGCCACGACATCGCCCGGGATTTCCTCTGTGGCAATTAGGCGGAATACCGACCCAGCAGCAATCGCCAGGATCGATGGACGGGGTAGTCCCCACGATTTTTGCCAACTCTCCGTCCGGATCACCCGGTACCAGAACGCGGGGCCCGCCAGCGCGAGCGGGGCGGCGCAGTCCGCGGTGGGGGTGGCCGAGCCAGATAGGGCACAGTCGGCGTGCGGGAGTTGCCTGCCCGTGGCCGGAACTTCAACCGGTTGCATTTTCACGGCAATCCCGTCCGCCGCGCCCGCCGCCCGCAACGCCGCCTGGACGGCCGCGACCAGTGCCTCCGGGGTTGGTTCGTGGGTTCCATTCGGCCCGGGAACCACCAGATCCGATTCCGCGTAGAGGGTGAAGGGCGTGTTCGCGGCAATGGGGAGGACCGTGGCATTGGCAGCGGGAGGCTTGGACCAAGAGACTGTTGCCCTACCGTAGTCTGCCTTGGATTTCTTGCCTATTCGCTCAGTCTTCGCGTCAATGGCGGTCAGATCTCGGGTGAGCTCCGCAGTTGCCCAGATCTCGGCGCGGAACTGCTGACCGGGAGCGAGGGCGACGATGGTGTACGGGCCGCCCCGGTCAGCCTGGGTGCGGCCCGAAGCGTCGTCCACCACGGTTCGGGCCTCGATAACAAGGTCCGCTCCGGCTTTGCTCCAGCGCCCGTCGCGCAAATGGACCAGGTACGGTTCGTCCGGCGGCCTGAGCGGCTCATAGCTTTCTTGAGGCGAGCATGCGTTGACAAACTCATTTCCGTCATCGTACTTGAGCCGTCCGAGCGAAAGAGGCCAGGGCACGGCGCGAACCTCGTCTACTACGGGATACGCAGGGGTGACAATGATCTGCGCATCGCGTACCAGACCGTCGAATCCCTTACCTATGGCGTGGCCCACAATTCCCATCAGCACCGCTCCGGGAATCGCTTGTGCCGAAGTGGTCGTGTTTCCCTTTGTGGAAACGTTGACGAGCACGGGGGAGGTGGTTTCAATGTCGAGGTTGAAGCGATGGGCCAAAGCCGCAGGCGGAGGCGGGGCGGGTTCATGAAGGAATGTGTCCGATGGCGAAGGGGACTCTTGGCGCATTGGGTCGGAGATGCGTGGTTCAGCGGTTTCCCGCGGCGGGTGCGGGACCTCGCCGTTTGCCGCCTCGAACCATTTCGCCAACCCCTCATCGAATTGCCCGTCGAAGGCGTTCGGATCCGTCGCTTCGAATGAACTGCCCGGCACCAGGCCCGGTAAGCGGATCGCGTGAAGGTCCACCTGCCCGGCCCCGCGTCGCCGTTTCCCGCCGATCCCGCGAATCAGCCGTGCCGCGCTGGCGACCAGGAGCGCCGCTGGCCAGCGGTCGACCGCCGGGAACGACGCGGGGAACGCTATCTCCCAGTCGCTTGCCTCCAGCAACAGGCCAGCGCGGGCCCGTTCCTCGGCACGCAGGAAATCCTCAGAGGCGGTTCCGGTTCGATCGTTGATCTTTATGCCCGGACGGATCACAAAGGCGCTGTCGCATAGGTCAGCGGAAGTGACGACCCCCTGAGCGCGGGCAATCGCTTTACGGGCTGCGGGCGGAAGATGCAGTGACGTGCCTCGCAGGGCGGCTGGTGTTGGCACCGCCCGCGAATATTCGGGCGCCGCGCTCGCGAACCGCTCCCCGGCGGGATCCGATCCGAACACGTAGGTGTGCCACTCGCGCCACAGCGTGAATTGATCGCCATCGAGCGCCTCGGCCGCCGCCCAAGCGTGCTCACGTAGCAAGCCGATGAGGGTGCTCGCAGGCAGGTAGGGCAGCCCATCTCGGTCGCGCTTGCAGGTCTGATTCAACGTCCGGGATCGAGCCGAGCCAGTGCCGATGATCCAATCGGAAACGAACTCGACGCGGACCCCGAACGAAAAGTTGGGTGTGTCCTCTTGGCTGTCGGTCCTCGTGAGTGCCGGAGAGGCCGTGGGGCTTGACGCGGGACTCGACGCCGCGTTTTCGCCGTGAGGCTGGGCTTGGCCGGGGCCCGGGCCGGCAACGCCCGGCCGCTGCCTGGGCTGCGCCCCGCCCTGGCCGCTGGGCTTCGACCTGCTTGAGCGCGCGTTCATGCGTCTTCCCCGCTCTCGTCCGCCTTTTCCGCTGCGGTCCCTCCGGCCGATGTCCGCGCCTTGTCAGCGCGCTCTGCGCCCTCGACTGTGCCCGAGGCGACATCCACCAAGTCCATGGCAGTTACCAGCAGGATTGGCGCCAGAGGCAAGGCGGCATCGCGCGGCGAATCGAGCAGCCACGCTAGATCGCCCTTGATTCGTTGGAGTGCGCCGGCTGCCGCACCTTTGGGGGATCTGGCCTGAGCGAGTTCCACGCGGTTCCACGCCCGCTTGACCCGCGCCTTGAGCACCTCCACATCCTTGGTTGGCGTTGTCAACGCCCGTCGCAGCGCGTGCAAGGCCACCTTGGAGGGCACCAAGGGACCATCTGGCGAGCCCGGGCCCGAGCCCGCCAAGCCGGATGTCAGACCGTCGTAATGGTCGGCAGGGTTGGTGAGGGGCCGTGGGCGCTCCTGGTCAACGGCGCCCTGACCGCCAGCTCCGCCATCACGGCCCGGGAGACCAATCCATCGGGGATCCAACGCTTTCATCAACTCATCCAATTCCGTTAGTTCCGGTAGGCCCGTCCCGGGATAACGGCCGATGGCGATGGGATCGGCGAAGGCGCACCATTTGCTGGGACCGGAGCCAGTGGAGGCCTCGGCACGTAGATCGTTCAGAGAACGCAGGGACCGCTCGTTGATCACATGAACGCCGAGCGCAGAAAACTGCCGCTTCGACTTGGACTTCGCCAGGTCCGTCAGATCGTTGGCAACTTGGAGGGCGTGTGAAAAAGGATGGTGCGGCTTGGCGAACGCGAGCCCAACTCCAAGCGAAGGGCGGTCCGGCACGGACGAGCACTCGGCATTGATTCTTTCCATCACCTGCGCCAATGGGTATCCGAACATCCCCTCAGCCGTAAGGGCGTCGAATTCCCGCGCCAACTCGACGGCGAACTCGAACCCCACGGAACCTGAGATCACCGCCGTCAGATCGTCGCCACCCACAATGATGGGAACAATCCAGTTCTTCTTTTCGCCATGGGCTGACCACACCCTCGCGATAGCGTTGGCCACAGTCCCACGGATCAATCGCTCAAGAACACCGCTCAGCGTTCCCTCCGCCTCGATGAAGCCAGCCGAATTTGGACGAGTGCGCCACAGATTGGCGAAAACTTGGCCGATGGCGTTGCCATCCGCATGTAGAACGCCGTACCACCCTTCGTTGGTGAGGTCAGCGCCCTGGCGCAGCAGGTCTTGGCTGAGAATCGAATCGCCGATGGGGTCCTTAGGTCCTTGGGTTTCCTCGATGGCGACATGGGGCCCTTGGAGTTCCCGGCAGAGTTCTTCCACCAGGCTCTTACGCGCATCCATGTTGGGATCCCACGATGCGGCAACCGACGCGGCAACGGGCTGAGAGCCGTCGTCTTCTCCGAGGAGCAGATGAGTGGCCGGGCGGTCTGTAATGACGCAACGCGCAACGAAAGGTGAGGCGGGAGCGCGCACGCTGGGCGGGCGGCGTCGGCTCATTCTCGCGATGGCGTGCTCGAGCCGGGCGGCATCGAACGCAGCGATTGCCCCGCCATCGGATGCGTCCGGATCGAACTCCTGCGCCCCGACAACGCCCCACACGTCGATCCCCGGGCTTTCAGTTAGCGCCTTGCGGGTGACCGATTCGACAATAGACCGGCCGGTTTCTGGGTCGAGGACCAGCAGAATACCCAGGCCCGAGGCCCTAACTACCCGCCTGACGGGATCCGCTGCGGATGGTGGGTCGTGGCGGCTGCCGTGCGGAATCGCTTCGTTGATGGCGCGGTCAATCCATGTCGTTCCCACCTCGCCAATCGCGTGCGATGTGGCCAGCTGGAGGCGCTGGCGGTCGGTTGCGAAAATCGTGTCTTGATTGGAGCCGGTCTCGATGATTACCCAGCGGTATGCGGGAGGGGCCACGGTTACCTCATAAGGCGTGTGGTCAGGGATACAACCAGGGGCGGTTGGCAACCGCTTAGGGTGCGGCGCCACGCCCGGACGTCGCAACAGTCAAGCTAGCGCCGCTCCGCGCGTTGTGACGGAATTACGGGCGCGTGTCGCTGATCGACTTGCCGGGCGACCCGAAGGCGGACCGACCCGAAGGCAGACCCGCCGGAAGGCGGACCCGCCCGAAAGCGGACGCGCCCAATCCGGCTGAACCGCCGGGTGTTCGCCGTTCGGGCCGTTGCGTGGCGCGAATGGACCCCGCCTGGGGGCCTGACGGGCGCAGTGGAGGACCGTAGTTCTGGGGCCGTTTGCTAAGTGTCAATGCGGGCGCCGATAGACTTCGCGGGTGAGTGAGTCTGCCAGCGCTTGGCGCGGCCATTCGATTGAGCCGCCCCCTGCCCCCAGCGAGGGACCGCTGGCAGTGCTGGTGGGGACCATGGGGTCCGGGAAGTCTTCGATTGGGCGGGTGCTGGCACGTTTGTGGAATGTGGGCTTTCACGACACGGACGATGCCGTTGTCGCGGCCACTGGCAAATCTATCCCTGAGTTGTTTAGCACCCACGGTGAGGCCCATTTTCGCGATCTTGAGCGCCGGGCGGTCCTTGAGGCTTTGCGTGAACAGACCGGAGTCGTCGCACTGGGCGGCGGCGCGACCACGGATGAGGACACGCAGTTCGCGATGAATGCCTACCGGGAGCGCGGCGGAACGGTCGTGTTTCTCGACGTTTCATTTCCCTATGCGGTCGAGCGGATCGCTAAGGACGGTTCGCGTCCTATGATCGCGGGGGATATGCGGCGGCGTTGGGTGCAACTGATGGAACAGCGCCGCCCGGTCCTTGAGGCCGTGTCGTGCCTGCGCGTGTTGACGGATGCGTGCGGCCCGGACGATGCCGCTGCCGAGATAGTCCGCCGGCTTCGCCTTGCGGGGCGTTGACTGGGCGGCCGGCGGCGCAACAGCACCGGTGTGTTGCCGGCCGCGACTGCGGATGAGGTGGACGATGGCGTCCCGGCGGCCGACGGCGCAACAGCACCGGTGTGTTGCCGGGGCCGGTCAGGCAGTGCGCGAGGCCATCGGGTGTCCCCTCGGCGATGCCCGCAAGGCCGCTGATCGCCGCGGGCCGGTAAGGCAGTGCGCGAGGCTACCCGATGTCCCTGCGTCCAATCGCCGCGAGGGCAACCCCAGTCCCGGCAATCGCCCACACTGCGAGCACCAGGGCGGCGGCCCATCCCTCACCGGGCGTGACAGATGTGGACATCGCGCCTGGCCACCACGGATAAGCTCCGCGCGCAACCGCCAGGTTTGAGGTGGCCGCACCGAGTAGGCCGTGGGCCGGCCCCTTCAGCCACGGCACCGCCCCGGCTATTGCGGTGAGGGCAGTCTCAGCCCCGACCACCCAGATCAGGCCACCGGTCAGCGCCCAGACAATGCCGCGGGTGAGCACCGCAAGGGCAGCGCCGAGCAGGCCGTAGGCGGTCACCGTGAGCCACGTCGCTGCGAGGGACGTGAGTGTTGAGCCGAGGGGCGGCGCGCCAATCGGCCAGGCCCATAGGGCGCTGACCACGCTCAGGCCCGCGAAGTCAGCGATGTAGGTGGCGAGGCTCATTAGCCCCAACAAGCCAACGAGCGCCACAAGCTGCGCGCCGAGTACTGCGAGCCGCCCGGGACCCTGGCTGTAAAGCAGACGTACGGTGCCGAAACGGTACTCGTTCCCTACGGCCAGAGCCCCGATCGCCAGGGCCATCGCCGCGCCGTAGAACGGGATGGCGCCCGCAGCGAAGACGTCGAGGCTGTGTGGGTGCAGGCTGTTTCCCATTTCTTCGGTCATGGCAGGATCGACGGTCTGATCGGCCGAAAGACTCCTGTACAGCGCCGCGTTGAGCACCACCCCGAACCCGATGGCTTCGGCCAACCAGACGCCGATCAACACGAGGATGGACCGTTGCCCTATCAGCCCGAGCCATGCGGCCCGCACGGGAAACCTGACGGCGCGGCTCGAAGATGTGGACACCGGCGCTGCGGAAGTCCGGTTCATGAGCGAATCCCTTCCGAGGTCAGGGTCAGGAATAGATCGGTCAGAGACCGCTCGTCGTTGACCACGCGATGAACGCTAAGGCCGTTGTCGACGAGTTCCCGAACAAGTCTGGGGACGATGGCGTCTTCCGCCTCGCCGGGTTCGCTGGTCCGGGGTAGCGTCACGGCCACTGTTCCGGCTTCGAGCTTGACGGACGATTCGGGGAGCAACTCCGACGCCGCTAGGACGGCTGCCGCGCGGCCAGCGGGGCGGGCATCGATGAGCACTCTGGCGCCGGCCCGGGCGCGCAAATCGTCCACGGTACCGATCAGCTTCATGCGCCCGCGGTCGATTATCCCGATCCGATCTGCCACCTGTTCCACCTCCGTCAACAGATGGGAAGAGAGCAGGACCGTTCGGCCGTCATCGCGCAGGCGAATCAACAGATCGCGCATATCCCGCATGCCGGCCGGATCCAGGCCGTTTGCCGGTTCGTCCAACACGAGCAGGGTCGGATTCTTGATGAGGGCGGTGGCGACACCGAGGCGCTGTTTCATGCCAAGCGAATAGTTGCGGGTCGCTTTTCGGCCGGCATCAGCGAGACCCACGAGCTCGATTAGGCCGTCCACGTCAGTCTCA
>JAIRXV010000500.1 GCA_031268115.1 Bifidobacteriaceae bacterium | reverse complement strand
GGTAGGCGGGGTGGCCGGCCGGGGGGCGCGCGTGGGTGCGCGGGTGGTTGGGGTGACGCGTGGGCGGGCGCGCGGCTGGCGTGAGATAGAGCCTTTGGCTACTGCGGCCAGCGCCGATGGCATTGCGATAGAGGTTCTGGCCATTAGATCGAAGCAATTTGGGTGAATTCGGGACTTGCGGTAGCAGAAACCTCTATCGATGTCACGCCAACGCGTTGCCTTTAGCCAATACCTCTATTGACTTCACCGCACATCGCCCGGGACTTGTGAGACTCTTCCCGATCGCGACCCTAGTCTACACGGCTTTAGCAGACCTATTAGGAAATCCGCGTGCGACACCTGTTTGGGGGCGTTTGGTATGGGGCGACGCCGCGCGGGATCGAGTTTCGTTCGGTTTGGTCGCGGTGGCTGGGACTTGGGTCTGGGCGGTGCGCAATGCGGGATTTGGAGCGCCTACGGCCCGAAGCGTCAACCGCCCCAAGGCGAGCGGTTGGTCGCGCCGACCTAGCTGCCTTTGTTGCTGAAACGTGTGCAGATGAGCCGAGTTTTCGGATCTCGGGGTCCCCGCGGGAGATTTTCCCGTAGCGCAGCGAAGGGAATAGATCCCGTGGGGTGCCACTAGGAGGCCGCTGACAAAGCGGCCGACGACTGCGTCAACTGGATTGGCGCAGACCGCGCTGACCAGTTGAGACGCAGCAGCTAGCATTGCTAGGTCGGTGCTTTTCAGCGCCGACCTAGAGTAGGTGGTCAAGTACGATGTCTCGCGGAAACGCTTGATCGAGCATTGGCCGACAGTCGGCCAACGAAGTTTCGTCTCAGACCGTCAAGCCACCCGCCATTCTTCATCGCGGAAAGTTAGCCCAAACGTCGGTATTTCAAAACACCTGGGACACCTTGGGGTCGTATTGGCTCGGCTGGTGTCGTGGTGCTTACGCTGCCGCTTCTGTATAGAGATTTTGGCTATTGGGGCCACAGCTCACTGCATCGCGATAGAGCTTTAGGCGATTAGATTGAGTCGAAGCACGCCAATCCGGCGATCCTAGTAACCGAAAGCTCTATCGATGTGAGCGTGTACTGTCCACTATTGACCAGAAGCTCTATCGATACGGTCCGCACCGACAGGCCCGAACACAGCCGGCCGGTCTACACCGACTGGCCGGGACCGGTGTCGTCTTGCCCGCACTGCGGGAGTTTTGCCTTGCCCGGCCTCCCCTGGGGGCTTCGCTTTGGGCAGGTCGACGCGATCACCGCGCGATCATTGACCGGCCCTCCAACAGCGGGTTCGCCTGGGACCGCGCGGCCATCCGCCACTTTTCGTCTCGCGGGAAGCCAGCTCAATCGTCAGAGTTTCAACCATAGAGGAGCCGTGGTGGAGGGGTGCGCCTAACGGTTGGCCGCTGGCGCCCGCGACATCCGAGATTGGAACACCCCTGGACGGTCAATTGTCAGCCGCACCAGTCTGCGCTGGTCGGGCCGGCCCCTATGACCCGGCCGTGGATATCGACAGGCGGCGAACGACTCGCCACTCCATTCAAAGTAGCTGGCCAGGTGCCGTATTGTGCGAACGCGAAACGCGCCACCGCAACGATGCGCCAACAAAGAACTCGGCCCAGGCAGACGGGACGGACTGGCGGGAGCACGAGGACCACACCGCAACGATGCGCCAACAAAGAACTCGGCCCAGGAGTCGGCATCGCGAGAGCCAAGGACACCTGGGAGGCCGGACGATAGAGCGGCCGACGACTGCGTCGACTGGATCGGCGCAGACCGCGCTGACCAGATGAGACGCAGCAGCTAGTGTTGCTAGGTCGGTGCTTTTCCGACCTGGCGATCCGGCGCACCTGATAGCGTCTCCGCTGTTGTGCGACTGATCGAAGCAAGTCCGCGGTTTGCGACTGGCGCCGCGGGCTTTCTCCACGATGACGTGCGCGTTCGCATTGGCCACCGACGCGAAGGGATCCTCTATGGCCGCCATCCGCCGTTCCCGGGGCGTTGGTTTTGCTTCAGTTGCCGCCTTGGCGTTGGTCGGTTGCCTCAGTGTCTACCCGGCTGCGGTCTACGCTTCCTCCTACCCTTCTGTTGATAGTCCGGTCCAATACGTCAACACGCTCGGCGGCACTGGGGCGGGCGCCGGCTCGACAATCGCAGGCCCGACCATGCCGAACGGTTCCATACATCCGAGCCCCGAGACCCTATTGCCGGCGAACGGCGGCTACACGCCAGGGCAGCGAGTAGTGGGGTTCGGTCAGTTGTATGCCCAAGGCACGGGCGGGCGCCAGTCCTACGGGAATTTCCTTCTTTCCCCTCAGACTGGCCCGTTGCGGACCGTTGAGGCGAACCATTCTTCGGCGGTTGCCGAAGAGACGGCTAGCGCTGACTATTACAGCGCAACCCTGAGCGAGTACGGGATCAAAGCTGAAGTGGCCCCTACCGACAACGCTGCGATCTACCGGTTTACTTATCCTGAGGCATCGGACGGCTCGATACTCATCGATGTCTCGCGTAGGATTGGCGGCGAACTAGCTCTGCGCAGTGGGTCTGTCACAATCGACAGCGTGAATTCACTCATCACCGGGGGGGGGGCCTTCGATGGCAACTGGAATCCTGCGGAATGGGACATGTTCTTCGCTCTAAAATTCGATAGACTGCCTTCAGAGATGGGTCTGTGGGATAGCTCTGGACTGTATCCGGGCCTGCTTACGAAGAACGTTGACTCCGGTGGGCGCCTGGGTGCATATCTGAAGTTCGCGACCTCCGCCGATGAGCGGGTTCACGCGAAGATCGCCATTTCGTTCGTGTCCGAGGCCAGGGCCGTCGAGTTCCTCGACCAACAGATTCCGGACTGGGACTTCGATGCGGCCCACGCTGCGGCAACTGAGGCTTGGAACGACGTTCTAAGAAATGTGGATCTGGGCGGCGAAGTGTCACTTGCTCAGAAAGCCAAGTTCTACACCGCCCTGTTCCACGCCAACGTCCAGCCACGGGATCGGATGAGCGACCACGGCTATTGGGACGATTACTACACGATCTGGGACTCGTGGAAGACCGCCTTTCCGTTCCTGTCCTTGACCCGGCCCGACATGGTAGCGGAGAATATCAATTCGTTCATTGACCGTTACGCTGCCAACGGCTACGTCTCGGAAGCGTTCATCCAGGGTAAGGACTTCTTGTCCGGTCAAGGCGGCAACGACATCGAAAACGTCATTTGCGATGCATACTTGAAGAACATTCCCGGCGTGGATTGGGAGGCAGCCTACGCGGCGGCTAAGGGCGATGCGGCGGCAATGCGTTCGGCCGGGTACATAAACTCGGGCTACCACACGGGCGCTGCGGTTGCAACCAACGGGTTGCCGTACTCTTGGCGGTTCGGGGCTGGCTCTGGGACCATGGGATTTGCGATCAACGATCACGCGTTGGCAGTTATGGCCCAAGGCCTTGGCCACGAAGAGGATAGTGTCTTGTTCGCTAAACGCTCTGGGAACTGGCGGAACATTTGGGATAAGAATAGGACTGCGGACGGATACTCGGGGTTTCCGGTCGGGGCATTCTACGAGGCGAACATGTGGGAAGGCGCGTACTATCCTGTTTTTGACGTTGAAGGTATGGTTGAACTCATGGGCGGAAGGAGTGTATTCGTGTCTCGCCTAGAGAACGCGCTATCCAAGGGGTACATCGATTTCGAGAACGAACCCTCACTTCAGACTGTTTGGCTGCTGGCCACCCCGCAGGTGGGAAGGCCCGACCTGGCGTCGAAATGGGCCAACGAGTTCCTGAAGAAGTTTCCAGCCGAGGGCTATCCAGGAGATGAAGATAACGGGGCAATGAGCACGGCGTACATGTGGATAATGTCGGGATTGTTCCCGTTCGCTGGCACCAACTACTACTACCTGCACGGTTCTCGCCTTCCGGAGATCACCTACCATCTTGGCAACGGCAAAGACTTTGTCATAAAGGGAAACGACGCCTCGGCCGCCAACATTTATGTGCGATCCGCGACGCTGAATGGTCAACCGCTTAACGAGTCGTGGATCACATACGAGCAGATCATGGCGGGCGGGACGCTCGAATTCACGATGGGTGCGACGCCGAGCGCGTGGGCGCGCAATCAAAGCGGGACCTTGGACCCACCTTCCAACGATGTCGGTTCGCAGGTGCCGGACGATGACGCGGACGAAGGCGCGCCGGGCTCGGCCCCAGTCGAGGTCTTGGCCGCGTCCCAGTCCGCGTCCCAGTCGGAGTCCCAGTCCGAGTCCAAGAGCGTGTCCGCTTTCGCGGAAACTGTTGGCGTACGGGCAAAGGCCGCACAAAGGTCCGTCACCCTGGTTCCGGGCAAGTCCATCACCGTGCCTGCTTTGCTGTACCTGTCGAATGGGACATCGGTCGCTTCGAAGGGTTTCGTGTGGAGATCGTCCAACCCGGCGGCGGCGAAGGTTGTCGAATCGACTGGGAAGATCAAGGCGGTCAAGAAAGGCCGAACTGTCGTTACCGGCGTGGCGCGGATTGCAAGGGCCGACGGGATTCGACCGACCGTGAGGATCAGTGTCAAGGTTGTCGCTAAGGCTTCGAAGAACAGCCAGACCAAGGTAGCCCGCGTGAGTGCCATGCCGGTTCCGCGAACCGTGGCGGTTGGCCACATCCGGGCGATTACCGGCAAGTATGCCCCGGTTGGGGCGACCTCGGTCAAGGTTGCCTATAAGTCATCGAAACCGGACGTTGCCGCCATCGACAAGGCCGGGACCATCACCCCCAAGGCGGCGGGAACGGCCGTCATCACAGTGAAGGCCGGCAACAAGACCAAGAAATACAAGGTGACAGTTACCGGCCCTTAGAGACCCGGGGCGAGGTCGCGCAACCGCTGGTTGCCCAAGCGGGGGCACCCGGCTTGGGGAGGCGACGGCCGTGCGGGATTGAAGACGGTGGCGCTACCGGGCATGGCGAGCCCGCGGCCCAGCGGGGCGAGACGGGGCGTTGGGCGAAGGCTCAGACCGTTGGCGCGCGGGGACGCATTAGCCCGCGGCCCCGCGCAGCGAGACTGGGTGTTCGGGCGCAGATCCACGACCCAGTGCCCACAAGTACCGAACTTTTTCGGTCCTTCTTCTTGCCCGGCTCGTCGCCATCGTGCGTGCTGGCGCGCCGATCTCACGGGGCGCAGGTCCCCAGTCCATGGCCCGGCGGCTCGAAACCGATCCCAACCCCAGGTAGGCTCGGGGCGCAAGTTATGTCTCAGCCGGCCGCTCGTGCCGGCGCCTGACACCATCTCGCGTTAGCAACTAAAAGGGGAGTGCCCAGTGGCCATCATTGATTCAGTTCTCGCTCGCGAAATCCTCGATTCTCGCGGCAATCCCACCGTCGAGGTCGAGGTCGGCCTGGACGATGGCGTCATCGCCCGTGCCGGGGTTCCCTCCGGTGCCTCGACCGGCGCGTTCGAAGCGATCGAGCGGCGCGACACCGACAGCCCGCGATACGGCGGCAAGGGTGTCGAAGGCGCCGTCGGCGCCGTGACCGACGAGATCGCTCCTGAGGTCATTGGCCTGGAAGCGTCATGGCAACGGATCGTCGATCAAGCGATGATCGACTTGGACGGCACCCCGAACAAGGGTCGGTTGGGTGCGAACGCCATCCTCGGGGTCTCGCTCGCCGTGGCACGGGCGTCCGCCGTCTCCGCCGATCTGCCGCTGTTCGCCTACGTGGGAGGGCCGGCCGCGCGTTTGCTCCCGGTGCCCATGATGAACATCCTCAACGGCGGTTCCCACGCCGATTCGAATGTCGATATCCAAGAGTTCATGGTTTCGCCCATCGGTGCCCCGAGCTTCCGCGAAGCGCTGCGGTACGGCGCCGAGGTATACCACGCTCTCAAGGCGGTTCTGAAGAAAGCGGGCCTGAATACCGGCCTGGGCGACGAGGGCGGATTTGCCCCTGACTTGCCCTCCAACAGGGCGGCCCTAGACCTGATTGTCACCGCCATCGAGAAGGCCGGCTACAAGCCGGGCGCCGACGTGGCGCTGGCACTCGACGTTGCCTCGACCGAGTTCTTCGCCGATGGCGTCTATCGGTTCGAAGGAGAGTCCCGCACAACCGACTACATGGTCTCCTACTACGAGAAGCTGGTGGCAGATTACCCGCTGATTTCGATTGAGGATCCGCTGTCTGAGGACGAGTGGGACGCATGGGCATCGCTGACCTCCGCCATCGGCGGCAAGGTCCAGATTGTGGGAGACGACCTGTTTGTGACCAACCCAGAACGGCTAGCAAAGGGTATCGGTCTGGGTGCCGCCAATTCGCTCCTGGTTAAGCTCAACCAGATCGGCTCCGTGTCGGAGACACTGGACGCCGTGGAACTGGCACATCGCGCTGGCTACACAGCGATGGTGTCCCACCGGTCGGGTGAAACGGAAGACACCACCATCGCCGATCTGTCTGTGGCGGTGAATGCGGGCCAAATCAAGACTGGCGCGCCAGCGCGGGGTGAGCGGATCAACAAGTACAATCAGTTGTTGCGTATCGAGGAACTCCTGGGTGACGCGGGCCGGTACGCCGGTAAGTCCGCGTTCCCGCGGTTCACGGCGTGAAACTTGGCGCCCGGTCCCTGGGGCTGTCCGGGGGGTAGGCCCCGAGGTTGACTGTGCGGCGCCATTCGCCGACTCGCGTGAGCCGTTACTCGGCCCACGCGAGTCGGTGCGGCATGATGGATCGGGTGAGTCTTCCCCGCCGCCGTACCCCACCGCCGCCTTTGCCGGGCGTGGGTTCTCCTGTCGCTCCTCGCTCAGCGCCCCCGACGGCTTCCCGCCGCCCTGCCGGAGCAACGCGTTTGCGGATGGAAGCGATCAAAGCGGACGATGCCGAACGTGAGCGGGCGGCCGTGGCGCGCCATCGGCGGAACATCGGCTTTCGTATCGCGACGCTTGGCCTGTTGGTGATGTTTGTGTTCGCGCTAACCTTCCCGACCATGCGGCTCTACCTGGCCGAACAGCAGGAACTGCGGGCCGCACGCGCTGAAGCGGCCGTGGCGCGTGAAACCACCAGCGAACTCAAAGCTCAACTGCGCCGATGGGATGATCCCGCTTTTGTGCAGGCCCAGGCGCGGGAACGGTTGAGTTATGTGATGCCCGGCGACGTAGCGTTCAAGGTGGTCGACCCCGAGAACGCCCCCAGCGTAGATCGAAGCGGCGATTCTGCCGTGCCCGATCAAACCATCGATATCAGGCCTTCTGGCGCCGAAGGCACGGAACAAGTCCCGTGGTACACCCTCTTGTGGGAGTCCGCGGTGCGGGCCGGAGGCGAATCGGCCCCCTAACCGGGCCGGGCCGACAGGGGGCGGTTGGCCTGCGGCGGTTGGCCTGCGGCGGTTGGCCTGCGACCGGTGGGTGCGTGCGGGTTGAGTGTTCGGTCGGGTGGTGCGGGTCGGGTGGTCTGAAGCGGGCGGTTCGGGTTGGGTGACCCAGGTACGGCAAACTGGCTTGAGTGGTTCAGGGCGTCTTGTGCGGCAGCGCTTTCGGCTCCGATGGACCCAGCGACGTGGGGCAGACTATCTTCGTGCCCAATCGCGAATCATCCGATAGACGTGCGGCGCCCATCGGGCTCCGCGTGGAGGACCTGACTGTGCTGCGCGCCCCGAGCGCGGTGTCGGCCGCCGATTGGGAGGCCTTGGCCGCCGACCTTGGCCGGTCTCCGCGCGGTGTGGTGGAAATCGCGGCCCGCTGCGCCTGCTTGCGTCCGATCGTGGTCCGTACCGCCCCGCGTCTGCCCGACGGGCAGCCCTTCCCCACCACGTTCTACCTGAACAGCCCGAACGCCGTTGCCGGCGCGGCTCGCTTGGAGGGCGGCGGCGTCATGGCGGACATGAACCGGCGCCTGGAGACCGATCCGGTCTTGGCCGCCGCCCACCGCGCCGCCCACGCGGACTACTTGGCGCGGCGCGCCGAACTCGGCCATGTCTCTGAGATCGAAGGTATCTCCGCTGGCGGCATGCCCACCCGCGTGAAATGCCTCCACGCCCTTGCCGCGCACGCCCTTGCGGCCGGTCCCGGGGTCAACGCGCTCGGCGACGAAACGCTCGTGCGGTTGGCCGCCTGGTGGCGCCCCGACCGGTGCGCGTGCCGTGGCGCTGCGGCCGGCCCGCCGATGCCGGCCCGCGCTGAGGAGGCCAGTTCCGTTGCCCCGCCAGAGTCGGCGGCGTTAGCGCCGCCCGGCGGGGCCCTTTGCCGCACCCCTCACCCGGCGGCGCCGGCCGATGCCCAGGTGGGGGCCGCCATCGTCCACCTTGGGAAGACGCCGTGACCACGATCCGCGCGGCCGGGATCGACTGCGGGACCAATTCAGTGCGGTTGCTGATCGCGGACATCGACCCAGAAACTGGACGAGCCCAGGACGTGGACCGCCAGTTGAGGATCGTGCGTTTGGGGCAGGGGGTCGATGCGACCGGGCACCTCGCACCCGCGGCGCTCGCCCGTACGTTCAGCGCCGTACGCAAATACGGGGCCGACTGCCGCCGGAACGGGGTCGAGGCGATCCGGATGGTTGCGACCTCGGCCACGAGAGACGCCGACAACGCCACCGAGTTCGTGGCCGGGGTTCGCGCGATTCTGGGAGTGGACCCGGAAGTGGTGGACGGAATCGAGGAGGCGGCCCTGGCCTTCGCGGGCGCGCTGGGAACCGTCTGCGGCACACCGCCATACCTGGTGGTGGACGTGGGGGGCGGCTCGACGGAACTCGTCCTTGGGGCCGAGGCGCCGCTGGCCGCCTACTCGATGAACGTGGGCAGCGTCCGGATCACTGAGCGACACCTGCGGTCCGCTCCGCCCACGAGGGCCCAGGTCGCGGCCGCAGCGGCCGATGTCGATTCCGTCCTCAAGGAAGCCCGTGCCGCCGTCGATTTCGCCAACACCGCTACGCTTGTTGGCGTTGCCGGAACCGTGACCTCGGTGACGGCTTACACTCTGGGTCTGACCAGGTACGACCCGGCACAGATCCATGGCGCCGTGCTTTGCGTGGATGCGGTTCAGTCTGCCTGTCGAGCATTGTGGTCCATGTCTCGGGCGGAGCTGATGGCGTTGGGTTTCCTCGAACCGGGCCGGGTGGATGTGATAGGCGGGGGCGCGTTGGTCTGGTCGAGGGTTCTACACAGTGTGCACGATGCCGTTGCAGCGGCAGGCGGCTCACTCACCTCGGTTTTGACCTCTGAGCACGACATCCTCGACGGTGTAGCTCTATCCGCGGCCCGGCGCTGCGTGGGCCTGGAAGGATAGGCATGGTGTCAACACGGCCCCCGTGGCCCAACTGGCAGAGGCGGTCGGCTTAAAACCGGCTCGTTGTGGGTTCGAATCCCACCGGGGGCACCGTGTGATTTCTCTGGTCCGCCAAGGGCCGCCCAATCCGGTATGCGCTGGACCATCGACAGCCTCGACCCCGTCATCGCGCTGCGTGCCCTGCACCGTTCCAACGACCAGACAGGACAGCGCTACAACCAGATCTGGGATAGGCCCCATCCACAGATCACCCAGTACAGACCACCAACCGGCAAACCTGACCCGTACCCCTGGCCAGAGCCTCCCTCACACTGGGGGATAGCCTGGGCGTGCCCTCTCAGTGGCACCGTGAGATTCCTGACCTTCGCCCGCGCGGGCGAAACCTGCCGGAAGGGCCGTCGCGACGGGGACGATAGAGGGGAAAGGCTCTGCCATGCGCGCTCGCGCTCACACGGCTCGCGGGAGTGGCGCGAAGGAATGCTCAACTTTCCGGACGATCCCGACAGCCTCGTCGTGTCCGGCCTTCCGGACAGCGTTCCCGGCGAATGGACAGGGCGCGCGTCGGTGACACTCCAGGAGATGTACACACCGGGGTTCCGGATCGCCGTGGACGGGGCGGCGGTGACAGCTACCGCTCCAGCAGCCAACGAGGGCGCCAGTGTGGGAACCTGCGCGAGGACGTCGCCCAACGTGCCAGACCTTCCCAGCGACGGAGAATCCTACGGCACCGGCGAGTACGACCCTGCGTACGACGAACCAGCGGACGACTCTCCAGTGGAGGAGCAACCGGTCTACGACGAGTTCGGCTACTAGATGGAGTATCTAGACGGGAACGAGTTCGACTGCCCGGATGACAGCCGTCCAGCGCTTAGCCAAGGTGGCGGAATCTATTGCGTCAACGCGGACGGCCAGAAAATCCCGACGAAGGAAGCATTCTCCCCGGGAGGGTAGCACACTTACCCCGGCGGACGGCGATTTGGCAACCGAAAGGGTACCCGAGACTCCAATAGAGGAGATAATTGCGTCAAAGTATTCGCTGGACAGACCGAAGAGTGACCTCTTGGAGACAGAGGGGCGAGCGCTGGCGCAAACCATGAAATTGGTTACTCCGGCCACCAGCCTGGACTGCACGGCACGGGCGAAGGCCGTGCAGACGCTCCGGCCCGTCCGTCTTATGTTGATATCACGGGGCGCATTGTCCGTGGACGGGCAAGCCATCATCGCGTTGGCCCTGAGAGCGGTTGCTAGATTTCGTTACCGGCGGCATCGTTGAGCAAGTCACGAACGGCTTTGATATCTGAGACCGACGCGGCGCGGATACTCTGGTTGCCAAGTCGGATCTCTACCGATCTGTCGCGCTTGACAAGTTCGGAAACCAGCACTTGAATTAGACGGACAACTTCTACGCCGACCAGCGATATGATTGCAATCGTGGCGGGGTCGCCGATGAGGGCGTCAGACTCAAAGTAATCCGCATCAATGCCAAGGCTTCTTCCCAGTTGCTGGACATCTTCCAGTGGCAGGCGCACTTCGACGCATACTGCTTCTTCGCGGTTCATATGTCGCTCTCGTCTCTTGGTAGTTCTCCTGGCAGGAAGAGATATTCGTCCCGCGCCGCTATCCAGTCGTCAGGAAGAGTACCTCCATCTCCTTGGAGGATCTGGCTCAACAGGTCGCTTGCTTTGTCTACGCCCCTGAATGGCTTCGAGTAGTCAGACCAATAGGAGGCCAACTGGCGAGCGGAACGGCTCCTGAGGTCTGCGACGCTGCGGTTGCCGACGACTGGTAGCCGGGGATCGTCACCGGGACTGCGGTCGAAGATCTCGTTGAACCGGCGAGGAAGAGGATTATATACAAGTCCACGGATTCCGCAGGCAAAGACCTGATTAACGGTACACAGCGTCCCAATCAGCAGCCCCAGGTGAGATGCGAACAGCGGCTCATAGCTGGCGACGGCCCTGCGCCGACGACTCTTCCCTAGATCCGCGAAGGCGCACTCGGCGCTCCACGCTGCCGCCGCCCCAAAGCGGGCACTTGCCAACACGGCTATCGGAATCACGTCGGGTGCATGTCGGCTCTGTCCATATGCCATGCCGATCTTGCGCGCCGACTCCACTAACATAATGCCGAACAGTGCGCCCATAACCGTCTCTACATTCTCAGCAGCACTGCCCTGGCCATTGATTGCGAGAATCTGGAACCCTGCTTCGACCGCAAACTGATCCGCGGCTTTCTCAGTGGCCAGGACTTTAGCCGAATTGCGGTC
>JAIRXV010000236.1 GCA_031268115.1 Bifidobacteriaceae bacterium | reverse complement strand
CCGACATCGAACCGCACACATCATCCCTAATGGTTAGATGGCACTCATGGTGGACGCCAAGAAGGAGATTCGAGTCGGCATCGTCGAGGATGAGGGGCTGTTGCGTTCCATGCTGGCGGACCTGGTTGGTGAGCACCCTCGAATGCGCGTGGTAGGCACAGCATCGGGGGCCACCCAGGCACGCGACGCTCTACCCCCTGGGTCCGCCGATGTGGTGCTCATGGATGTAGAACTCGGGGACGGCAACGGTGTCGCCCTAGGTGTGGCGATGCAGCGGGCCTCGCCGGGACTCGTCATCGTCCTGTTGTCCAGCCACGATGTGATGGAACTCGTGCTGTCCATCAAAGAAAACGTGCCGCGCGCGTGGAGCTATCTGTCGAAGCGGGCGTCGGTGACTCGGGACGTGCTGTACCGCGCCATCGAGGCCGCGGCCGAGGGTGAGGTGATCCTCGATCCCGAACTGATGGAACGGTCCTCGCCGCGCGAGGGTATGCCGATAGCGAACCTCTCTCCCGCCCAACTCCAAGTCTTGCGCCTAGTGGCTCAAGGGTTCGCCAACGCCTCGGTGGCCGAACTCCTTGGCTTGTCTCGACGCTCGGTCGAGAACCACCTCCAGGCCATTTACCGGGAACTCGGCATCACCTCCCAGGAGGCATCGCCGAGGGTTGCCGCGGTGCTCCAATTCATTCAGCAGACAGCGCGAGCCTGAGGGACGCGTCCCCATGATCGACCCCGAATCCGACGACCGCGGGACAATGATCGGGGCGGGCCTGGTAACGCTCGCCTTCTTCTCGCTCGTGGCGTTCACCCAATGGGTGACTTACAACCTTTGGTCCGGACCGGCCGCCTCGGGCCCATCCTCGGGCGTTTTGGGTGCGTTGGCCGGAATCGCGATGGCGTTCATTCCCTCCGCCACCGTTATCGTGGTGTTCGCGCTCACGTGGGGCCACCGTTGGCAGATGGTGCCGCGAGCGGTCGCGCTAGTTCTGTTGCCGATTCTGGCATCGGCGGGGCGTCTTGGCTTGCTCGGCCTTATCTGGCCCAACGGTCTGATCGGTCCGCGGCCCGTGGCAGAACTGTTCAACGGGATTGTGCCCGCGTTTCTGGCGCTCGTGATAGGCCTTTACTATGTGGACGCCCAGGATCGAGCTAGGCGTATTCAGCGCCTCATCGCGATCCGAGAGGTTGAAGCCCAAAGGGCCCTTTCGGACCTCGAACATGAGGAACTGCGGGTGCGTCGCTCAGTGTCGGAAAAACTTCACGGCCGTATCCAACAGCGGTTAGTGTTCGTGGCCGCCCGTTTGACGCCAATGGTTGCCAAAGCGAAGCAGGCCGGACTGGACCGGGAAGCCGATGAGCTACTCGAACTGATTGACGATCTGGACCAGCTCAGGGAAGAAGAAGTCCGCCAACTCTCGCACGCCCTTTACCCAACGGGGCTCGACATGGGTCTGCAACAGGCGCTCCGGCTTGAGATTGGGCGCATCCCACCCAACCTCGCCGTCGACTATTCGGTCACCCCCGAGGCGGCCGGCGTAGACGACGTGGCAAACCCCGAACTCGACTCGGCCGATCGCCTACTCTTGGTCTCTGCCCTTGAGGAGGGGTTGACCAACGCCGTCAAACACGGTGCGGCCACCGGCCTGAGGATCGAAGTCGGCTTGAACCAGGACGATGACGCCGAGATGGTAGTCATCACGGTGGCCGACAACGGCCGCGGGACGCCCTGCCCCCCAACGCCGCCGATGCCGGCCGGCGCCCAGGTGTCGTCGGGACTCGCCCGGCTGGCCCGGCGATTCGAAGGAAGAGGGGGAGGGCTCAAGTTCGAGCCAGGGGATGGCACCGGCGCAACCCTACGCGTTTGGCTGCCAAGACCGAGGCGTGGAACCAGCGAACCCTCGCCCGCCGCGGAGGAACCTGCGATCAGCGCAGCGGACGGCCATAGCGCGTGAGTCACCCGAAAACCCGATCCGCGCCAAACGGTTGCAGAGTAATACGGCTCATCCGTCCAAGTTCCACGGACCAAAGGGGTTAGGCGCCAGCTCTTTCAAACACTAAGCCAATTAGCGGCCAGCAGCGAAAAGCGATGTGGCACGGCTCTCAGCCTCGGAATAGGTTTGCCCGGCGGTGGTAAGCGCTACATTGATGGCGGATAGCGATTCTTCGACCTGCTTCTGTGTTGCCTGCCACTGCGTGGCTACTCCGGCGAACGCCGTGGCGGCCGTGCCAGTCCACGAAGACTGAAGGTTATTCAATTGCGCCATCAGTGTCGCCACTTCAGCGGAAATTGTTGCCATCGATTTGTGGACGCCGCTTGACGCGGTGGCAATCATCTCGGCGTTGACCTGATAGGTGGCCATGGGGGTACTCCTTGTCTTGGATGGGTGAACCCCGCGATCAGCGGGATGCTCCGAGGCTAGGTCAGGGCGCCTGCCGTCCGCTCGGTCGAGCCCATCGGACTGTGGAAGACGAGTTATCCACAGGTTTCTATTGGGTGGTCGCGAAGGTGCCGCCATCGTCGGTTTCACCTTCGCGCAGCCTTGCCGCAACGGCGGCATCGATGTCCAGACGCAGCAGTTCCTTGCGGTTGCGCACGAGTTCAGCGGCGATATTGTCGCGGGCGCGGCGCTCCCAACTCAACGCTTCGAGCGAAGCGAAGAGCTTAGGTCTAGCCAACACAGCATCCAAGGTTGCGATACGGGCCTCAAGGAAATCCCGCAGGGGTACGCCCGCGTTCTCTTGGCGAACCTCGGCCAGGTAAGTCTTGTACCTCTGCGGCTCTACCGCCAGCAGACCCAGGGAGGCATCGATCAGCGCCATCGAATCCGAGTCCCCGGGTAATGGAACGAGGTCCTGCATGGCGCCAATCAGATTCGCGACCCGCTCGGCAGCGGATTCGGGAACACCGAGCCGGAGCAACTCCGACCAAGCTAGCAACGAACTCGCCGCTTCATCCTCCCAGTTGGCGCCGCGTGGAAGGCGTAGCGGTTCGAGATCGCCGCCCCATTCGAGATCGAGCATCTGCGGCTCAAAGACCGCCCCGTGGTAGAACGCAGCAAGACGGACTAGGGCGGGGGCGTGTGTCCCAGCGGACAGCTCGTCGACACGATGGAGCACGTCAATCAAGTGTCGGGTGTTGTGGAAGATGCGGCGGGGATCGGACCAGCGGGTCAGCAAACGCTCGATCGCCGCGTCGATCTCATCGCGCGCGGCCGAGGCCCCGACCTCGGTCACGGCGCGGGCATAGGAGGACTCAAGCCAAGGTGGCCCGATGAACACGCCCATGGGCGTAGCCCGCCTTCCGGACAAAATGAGCAGCGGCAGCACGGGCTGCGGGGTCAGACCGGGTGCGATGCCGTGAAAAACCCTTGGGTGCGTGCCGCGCCATCCTAGCCGTTCCACACCTCCCGATGCCATCGCCCGATGCATCGCCCCGAATTGGCGGCTGCGAATTGGCGGCAGTGAGGCGTTGGTTTGCGCGGGGGG
>JAIRXV010000480.1 GCA_031268115.1 Bifidobacteriaceae bacterium | reverse complement strand
ACGGTGCTGGACAGGATCCACATGCCGATGACGGCGACCAGCACCCACGCGATAGGCCCTCGGAGCAGACGACGAAGATTCATGATGCGCAAAGGCTAGACGATGGGTACGACATTGGGGCCGCGGACCCGAGCCGCTCAGGCATAGACATGCGGTGCCAGGGTACCTACGAAGGGCAAGGTGCGATAGCGCTCGCCATAGTCGAGCCCGTAGCCCACCACGAACTCCCCGGGGATGTCGAACCCGCAGTACTTCACGTTCACCTGCACTTTCGCTTCACATGGTTTGCGCAGCAACGCCGCGATTTCAACCGACGCCGGCCCTCGCGATCGGAGGTTGGCGGCAAGCCAACTCAAGGTCAATCCCGAATCCACGATGTCTTCGACAATCAGCACGTCGCGCCCGGTCAGATCCGTGTCGAGGTCCTTGATGATCCGCACCACCCCGGAAGACTTGGTACCCGATCCATACGACGACACCGCCATCCAGTCCATCCGCGCGTCATGCGCCAACTTACGCGACAGATCCGCCATGACCATCGCTGCCCCCTTGAGTACCCCTACTAGGAGAATCTCGCGCCCGGCGTAGTCCGCGTCGATCTCGGCGGCCATCTCGGTCAAACGCTGGCTGATTTCCTCTTCAGTCAATAGGACCTTCTCCAGGTCCCGCCCCATCTCGCATGGGTCCACGCTCGCGCACTCCTCGCCGTTGTCGCCTTAGAAGGTCGGCCCAATGCGCCGCCATCACTCAACGAACGCGGGGCCTGGCCACCAGCTTGCCACATGTGCGGACCGCATCGATCCCATCGGGGAGGGACACCGGCCCTTGCCCGTGCCAATCGGAGATCAGCGAATCGAGCGCGTCGATGTGCCGCACGGTCAGCGATCCGGGGCCGGCACCCCAGGCCACGGCCGCACGCCTCAGAACGCGGCGCCGTACGGCACTCAGCTCATGCTCCAACTGCGCCACCAGGACCTCGCCGCCGATGACGGCCCTCACCTCGGCATCTTCCGCCAGTCGATCCAGTGCCTCGGAATCGGCCCTCGCCAGTTCGGCGGACCTAGCCAGTCCGAGCACCGCCCCATCTCCGAGGACCTCAACCAAGACGGGGATCACCGTGGCGCGCACTTCAGCCCGCAGCGAACGGTGCGGCCCGCCCGGACGGTTCATCGGATCGTCCCAGACGACAAGCCCGGCCTCTTCGCAAGCCTCGATGGTCTCGGCCCGGCGAATCGCCAGCAGCGGACGTCGGTAGACCCCCCGTCGCGGCGGGATAGCGGAAAGTGCCCTTGAGCCCGATCCGCGAGCCAGGGCCAGCAGCACCGACTCAGCCTGATCGTCCAACGTGTGCCCGAGGAGGACGGCCGCGGCGCCGAGTTCCCCCGCGGCCTCACCCAGCGCTTCATAGCGTGCGTCGCGCGCCCGGGCCTCCAGGTTCGGACCGGCCTCGATCACGAAACTCTTGATCATTACCGGTCCCAGACCCAGCGCCCGGCACTGGTCCGCGGCCAGGCGAGCGACGGCATCGGACCCGGGCTGAATACCGTGGTCCACCACCACGGCGCCGGCGCGAATACCCCGGCCACGGGCCTCGAAGGCCGTGGCCGCCGCCAAGGCGAGCGAATCGGGACCGCCAGAACAGGCCACCAGGACCACGGCCGGCGGATCGGGCAAAGCGCGCCGGACGGCTACACGAATCGCGGCCTCGGCGGAAGAGGGACCAGACATCGCGACCGGCCTCAACTCAAGACCCGGGCCACCCAGGCGGCCGGGTCGGAGATTTCAGCGAATGTGGGCAAGTTGGACTCGCTGGCGAACGCCGCCGCCAAGCCGTCATGCCCCGCTAGGTCCAGGACGCCACGTACGAACGCCGCCCCCTCGACATATTGCGAGCGTTTGGCGTCCAGGCCGGCAACCCGCCGCACCAACTTGTCCATCGCGCCTCGACCTTGGCGGCGGGCGTCGAACCGGGCACGGATTGTCCCAAGGGAGGGAATCACCTCAGATCCCACGGCATCCATGACCACATCGGCGTGCCCTTCCAAGAGCGACATGACGGCTGTCACCCGATCCATGACCACCCGAGCTGGCGGGGAAAGAACATCGGCCACAATGTTGGCGCCCGCGTCCCCTCGAACCGAGCGCGCCACGGCTCGAATCAACCTTGCCGCATCGACCAACCCGGCCGATTCGGATTCGACACTCAACAATTGACGCAGCAACCCCGACAAGTGCTCGCTCAGCCACGGGGCGGCCGCGAACTGCACCGCGTGAGTCATTTCGTGCAACCCAACCCACAGCCTAAAGTCGGCCTGGGGCACATTCAGATCCCGCTCGAACCGGACCACGTTGGGGGCAACGAGCATCAGCCGGGCCGCGAACGGATCGAATTGGCCCAGCACCCGCGAAGACAGGAAAGCTAAGGCCAGACCCACTTCCACGCTCGTAGCCACCCGGTCCGCGCGGCTCATCTCCAGATCCAAAGCGCCACGAGCCATCTCATCCACCATCTGCGCGTTGGCCCGGACAAAACCGGAACGATTCACCACCAGGACCGGAACGGACGCCGCCCTGTCCGCCGCATCGATCAGCCCTGTCACGTCGGCTACGTAAGCGACCGCCCGGCGAGAAGCTGTTCGCAGGGCGGCTACGGCATCGGCGGCCTCATCTAGGGGAACACTGGGACCGGGGCGGGTTGCCGCAGCACCCACCCGGGCCGCGAGTGCGGCATCAATCGGACTGTTCACTTGGGCAACGGTAGTCCCCCAAACAGGCCCGGTAGGCTTCCGGGCACCGGAACACACTGGCGAGGAGACGTTCATGCCTGGATCCACTCACCAATCCCATCTGTTGCAGACCGAGCGCGGGGAACCGCTCGCTGGCGAGCCACTCGAATTCGATGTCACAGTCGAGATTCCGAAAGGGTCCCGCAACAAATACGAACTCGACCACGCCACCGGGCGGATCAAACTCGACCGGATGCTCTTCACATCCACCCGCTACCCCGACGATTACGGGTTCATTGAGGGCACACTCGGGGAGGATGGCGATCCACTCGATGTCCTAGTCATCCTAGAAGAACCAACGTTCCCCGGCTGTCTCATCCGATGCCGCGCGCTCGGCATGTTCCACATGCGCGACGAAGCCGGCGGCGATGACAAGGTGCTAGCCGTACCCACGGCGGACCAGCGTGCGTCGTGGCGGCTGG
>JAIRXV010000461.1 GCA_031268115.1 Bifidobacteriaceae bacterium | reverse complement strand
ACGCGGCCACCAACCCCACCCTCGCCCTCACCCCGACCCCCACCCTCGCCCTCGCCCTCACCCCCGGCTCCCACCCTCGCCCCCACCCCGGCCGCCACCCTTAGCCCCGGGCCTGGCATGATGACGGAAGCAATTTGTCGAGGAAGGGACAGCCCGTCATGATTACAGCCGTCGTGCTCATCGCCACCGAACCCAACAAGATCCCAGAGGCCGCCCAGGCAATAGCGGAACTCGACCGGGTCAGCGAGGTCTACTCCGTGGCCGGAGACTGCGACCTGATCGCACTGGTCAGGGTGAGCCAGCACGAAGAACTCGCGGACGTCATCGCCGACCGCATCTCAAAAGTCCCGGGGGTCGCAAGCACCGAGACCTACATCGCGTTCAGGACCTATTCCCGTCACGACCTCGAAGCGGCGTTCAGCCTCGGCCTGGACGACTAGCGCCTTCGCGTTGCGTCGCCGCGACCCAGCGGTCCAGCAGGGCGGAGGCGGCTCCCGAATCGATCGCTTCGGCCGCAACGCCGATGCCGGCCCGGAGCCTAGCGGGCAGGTCGCCGTCCGCCGCACCTGACGCTGTGCCATCTGCGACGATGCCGGCCGCCGCGTTGAACAGCACCGTCTCCCGAATGGGTCCGTCTTCGCCCGCCAGAACGGCCCGAGCGACCGCCGCGTTGTGAGTCGCGTCGGCGCCCCGCAGCTCCCCGACGCCGATCCGGCGCAGCCCCAGGTCCACGCCATCCACAAGGTGCTCTTCGACCCGTCCCGCGCGCACCTCCCAGATTCGAGAAGGACCCGTTGCGGCCAGCTCATCCAAACCGTCTCGTTCTCCCCGGAAGACCAACGCGTTGCCACTCCGGGCGGCCAAGACCCCGGCGACAATAGGCGCCATGCGGGCATCGGCGCAGCCGATCGCCGCGCCACGCGGATGCGCTGGATTCGTGAGCGGGCCCAAGAAGTTGAAGACGGTGGCCACACCCAGTTCGCGACGGGCCACCGCCGCATAGCGCATCGACGGATGGAACACTTGCGCAAACAAGAACGCGATTCCGACCTCTCGGGCAACCGACTCAATGGAACCCACAGCGAGACCCAGGTTGACGCCCAGCGCCTCCAACACGTCCGCCGACCCGGACCGAGAACTCGACGCGCGGTTGCCGTGCTTCACGACACGCACACCGGATGCGGCGATGGCGAGGGCCGCCATCGTCGAAATGTTGACCGTGAAAGCACGGTCTCCGCCCGTGCCAACAATATCGACGGCCGGCCCAGGCACATCGATATCCACCGCGTGAACCAACATCGATTCCGCCAGGCCGCTCAATTCCGCGACTGTCTCGCCCTTCGCGCGCAACGCGACGAGGAATCCGGCCAACGCAACGGGGGATGCGTTGCCGGACATGACCTCGTCCATTGCCCAGGCGGTCTCCTCAGCGGTTAGGTCCGTGCCTGCCAGGAGGCGAGAAATCAGATCGGGCCAGGTGCGCGCTGCGTCAGGCATCGGCGGAGAGCATCTCGGCGACGGTTTGGGCAAACTCAAAGGGATCCGCCGGATATGCCAGGGTTCGCCCCGCCCCGGACCAGGCCGCTAGCCATTCGTCTTGCGGACGGGCAAGGAGCAACAGGATTGGCGGAGGGCCATCCATCTCGTCCTCGACCGTACGGGCAATACCGATCCCGCTGAATTTTCCCGCCTCGCCGTCGAGAACCAGGAGGTCGTAGCCACCGGCCTTCGCCTCCTCGACGGCCACCGTCGGGGTGGCCACTTCGGTCCATTCCAGCGCAACACCCTGGGTGCCCACGCGACCCCCCACGGCCCGGCGCACGTCCTGCCGTGTCGTTGAGTTGTCGCTGTACAGCAAAACGCGCGCCGCCCGAGTGGCCATGTCGCGCGCGGGAGCCTCGCTCATACTCTGGGTCATACCCGCGATGGTACCCGTCCCGCCTGGCCCCATCCGGCTCCCCACGCCCCCTACCGTTTCCGGCACCGCCGCACTGGGTCCAGCGGACCCCGCGAATTCGCCACGAGGTGGCATGATCGTGAGAACACGCGCGCGCCGGGGCAGATGGACGCGGGCGATCCAACCCAAGGAGTACACCGCATGGCCGTTTACACGCTTCCCGACCTTCCCTACGACTATTCAGCCCTCGAACCGGCGATCTCTGGCCGGATCATGCACTTGCACCACGACAAACACCACGCCGCCTATGTTGCCGGCGCGAACCAGGCGCTCGAACAGATCGCCGAGGCGCAGGCCACAGGACAGTTCGGCGCGATTGGCCCGCTCCAGAAGAATCTCGCGTTCAACCTGGCCGGCCACGTCAACCACACGATCTTCTGGACAAACCTGGCGCCCCAAGCCCCAGACGGCCCCGAAGGCGATTTGGCCAACGCGATCGCATCCACATTCGGATCGTTCGACGCTTTCAAGGCGCATTTCACTGCGGTCGCCACTTCAATCCAAGGATCTGGATGGGCGATGCTCTCCTGGGATCCGTTGGCCCCGCGCCTATTCGTTCAGCAGGTTTACGACCACCAATCCAACATCGTGTCCGGTTCGGTTCCGCTGCTGCTGCTCGACATGTGGGAGCACGCCTTCTACCTCGACTACCTCAACGTCAAAGCGGACTATGTTCGCGCGTTCTGGGGGATCGTCGACTGGCCGGGAGTGGCGCGCCGCTACGCCCAGGCCCTGAAGGGAACCGCAGGCCTCATAGCCTGAGCTTTCTCCTCGCTGGACTGGCACCGCGGCCCTCCGGAAACTCCGTTGAGGCAATGGCATGATGGCGGGCGTGTCAGTCTCTTCCTACCGGCAGGTCTTGAAGATTCCCGGTGTGGCCCGCCTGTTGGCGGTGGGGCTGGTGGCGCGCCTGCCCCATGCCACCAGCGGGCTGGTGTTCTCGTTGCACGTGGTGGGCACGCTGCACGAAGGCTTTGCCCGGGCCGGCATCGCCGTGACTGCGATGACTCTCGGTCTGGCTTTCGGGGCGCCTTGGCGTGGACGAGCGGTGGACCGCGTGGGGCTGCGGCGCGCGGTGCTGCCCTCCGTCATCGTCGAAGCGGCGTGTTGGATCGCCTTGCCTTGGGCTAGCTACGGCCTGTTGCTGGTTGCTTCGATGCTCATCGGGGCGTTCATGGTCCCCGTTTTCCCCGTCATCAGGCAGGCTATTGCCGCCACGGTGCCCCGTGCTTTGCATCAGCCGGCGCTCGCGCTCGACGCGGTATGCACCGAGATGACGTTCGTGGTGGGGCCGGTTTTGGCCGCGTGGTTGGTGACAGCGCATTCCTCGAAGGCCGCGCTGATTGCCATTGGCGCTGCGACAGTAGCGGTCGGGGTCGCGTTGATGGTTATCGACCCACCGACCCGGCCGGCTTTGGTCCGTCGTTTGGACGATGACGGCACTGACCTGGGCGAGTTCATCCCACCCGGCGTGCCCGGCGAACTGATCGACGGTCCCGACGCCCTAGCGTCACCCGGCCGAGCGACGGAGGGTACGCCATCGGCGGCCGAACACGCAGCTGAAGGGCGAAGGCTGGTGAGTTGGCAACTGGTACTCGTGCTTACCGCTAGCGTCGCGGCAACCTTCACGTTCGCAGGCATGGACTTAGGCCTTGTCGCGGCCCTTAAGGGTTGGGACCGCACGTCCGCAACTGGGCTGGTCATGGCGTTGTGGGCGGCGGGCAGCGCAGTGGGTGGCCTCGCTTACGGCGCGTCGTCCCGCTCCGTCCACCCACTGATCATGGTGCTCGGGTTGTCCGCGGTGACGGCCCCGTGCGCGTTGGCCGGAAACGTGCCGCTCCTGGGGGCAACCGTCTTCGTGGCTGGGCTGGCGTGTGCCCCGACCCTCACTGCGGTCAACACCTCTCTCACTCACCTTGTGCGCGAGGGCCGCCTTGGCGAAGCGATGGGCTGGAACGGTACCGCGATGACCGTGGGCCAGTCGCTTGGGTCGCCCATCTGTGGATACGCCATCGACCGGTTTGGCCCATCGGGCGGGTTCGTCCTCGCGGCCCTGCTCGGTCTTGCGTTGGCGGCGGTCGGCCTTATCCTGCGGCGGGTGCGCCGGTCACGGATATGACCGGGACGATGGCGTTGGCCGGCCATCTGCATACGCGCCACGCGTGCTGCCTGCCGCGGCCCGGGGCGCACGGCCCCACGTGAGGCGGGAATCTGCCGCGATCAGGCGCTAAACTCCACATGGCCCGATTTCGCCCACATGAGAAAGGCCTCACCGTGATGCTTCGATCGACATTCGTGCCATTGGCAGTCTTAGCGCTGATCCTTGCCGGATGCGGCCAGAACACGCCGTCCGATTCTGACACCAGCGCCACCACCGAGCAATCCGCCGAGGATTCCGCGCGAGGGGGTACCCTGCGCGTTGTCGGCACCGACGACATCGACCACCTCGACCCCACCATGGTCGGACTAGTGGTCACCAACAACCTCACCCGAACGGTCAGCCGCCAGCTCGTGTCCTACGGGGCATCCAACGATCAATCTGAGAACGTCCAGCCCAAGGCAGACTTGGCCGTGGACTTGCCCGAGGTCTCCGATGACGGCCTGACCTACACCTTTACTCTGCGGGACAACGCCATGTGGGATGCGCCCGATGGGGCTCGGGCTATCACGTCTAGCGATGTGGCAAACGGCATCGAACGCATCTGCAACCCCGTTGGGCCGTCCTTCACCTCGTCGTACTTCAGCGTCATTGCCGGTTTCGACGACTATTGCGCCGGCTACGATACCGACAACCCTTCTGCGACTGATGTCCGCGACCACATCTTGAATGACTCGATCACGGGTATCGCCACTCCCGATGACACAACCGTCGTCTTCACGCTCAACGAGCGGGCCAGCGACTTCATTTTTATGCTGTCTCTTGCCAATGCTTCGCCAGTTCCGGTTGAGGCTCTAGAATACGAACCGGACAGCCCCGACTACCGTTCTAACTACATCTCGTCCGGCCCATACACCGTGGATGAGTACGTTCCGGACAACCACCTTTTCCTCAAGCGCAACGAAGCCTGGGTTGCCGAATCGGATCCGCTGCGCGCCGCCAACGTTGATCGGATCGAGATCACCTTCGGCGTCACGCCAGACAACGCGATCCAGCAGATCCGCTCCGACGATGCCGACGTGACGATGGGCATCAGCCCGACCGCCGCCCAGATCGCCCAGTTCCAGGGCGCCGACAAGGACCGAGTCTTGACGTTCCCTCCTGGCAGCACTTTCTTCTTGTGGATCAATAGCATCTCCGACAACAACGACGGCGCGTTGCAAGACGTCGAGGTCCGCAAGGCCCTCCAATACGCGGTCAACAAGGCGTCCCTGGTCCAGCAGTTGGGTGGAACTGACCTCGGCGAACCAGCCATCGGAATCTTTGGCTCCGGCGTCGTCGGCTATTCCTCCAACGATCTTTACCCCACGGACGGATCCGCTGGGGATCCGGCCAAGACCCGCGAACTCCTCGACGCCGCCGGGATCGGGCAACTCCCGCTCAAACTCGCCTACCGCGCGGACAACGCAGTGGAACCGTCCATGGCGCAAATCATCCAAGAGAACTTGGCCCAGGCAGGTGTCGATGTGGAGCTCGTTCCCATCCCAGGATCGGATTTCTACCCCAACTTTATGATGCAGCACGAAAACGGCGCCGAGGGTGCGTGGGATTTGGCTCTTTGCGGGTGGAGCCCAGACTGGGCCGGTGGCGCGGCACGGTCGGTGTTCCAACCCCAGTTCACCTATGACGGCCTAACCGAGCAGGGCTACAACTACGTCGATTATGACTCCGCCACCGCCAACGATCTGGCCGCCCAGGCCCTGAGCGCTGCCACCATCGAAGAGTCGGCCGAGCTGTGGGCGCAGGTCTCCGATTCGGTCATGGCCGACGCTCCCGTTCTGCCGCTGTACACAAAGACCGTGGCCCTCTTCTACGGCCCATCGGTCGGCAATTTCCAAGTTTTCGCGCTCAGTGAGGCAGGCGACTGGACCAACTTGACGGTCGTGTGACGGCACCCCAGGGAATCGCGGAGTTCAGCACATGGCCTTGCTTGAGGCGAGGAACGTCTACGTCGATCTCCCCACTGAAGACGGCGATGTCCACGCCGTCCAGGGCGTGAGCTTCGATGTCGAACGCGGCGAGGTGTTTGGCATCGTCGGAGAGTCCGGCTCGG
>JAIRXV010000423.1 GCA_031268115.1 Bifidobacteriaceae bacterium | reverse complement strand
CCCGGCCGCAGCCCCGGCCGCAGCCCCGACCGCAGCCCCGGCTCCCCCGGCTCGCCCGGCCGCGCCGCCAACCCAAACCCACGCTGCCCCACCCGCTTCCCCAGCCGGGGTGCCTCAGGCCCCACCAACCCCCGCGCCGGCCCGCGCCGTCCCCGTCCAAGCGGCTTCGGACCGCGGCTATCTCCACTTTCAGGCGCCGAAGTTTGCCGAACTCGATTCGGAGGCTACTTGCCGGATCCAATGGGAGGTGGCCGGCCAGCCGGTGAACGGCATCGTGCGCATTCAGGAGAGACTCGACGGTACGTGGCTGGACATTGCGGACGTGACAATGCGATCGGGGCGCGGCACATGGATTGCGGACGTGGATTCAACCCGCACCTACCGGGCGTTGCCCGTAGTCAACACAACCTATCCGGATGTGCCTACGGCCGGGTCTGCGGTCCGTAAAATCGCGGCCCGCCAGGTGCCGTCGAAGTTCTCGGCGCCCATCGTGTCGGCCTCGTCGTATTTCATCTCGGAAGGCGCCAAGGTGACTTTTACCGCTAAGTGGCTCTACCGGGGTAAGCGGGTGACGGGCAAGGTTAGGTTGCAGGTCAACGATTCGGGTAACTCTTGGCGCACGGTTGCCCGCGGCGCCACGGCCAAGGGGAAGGCGACGTTCAAGGTGGCGGTGAGCGCTTCGGCCAAGTATCGCGTTGTCGGGGTGTCGACTTCCTCTCACAAGGGTCGTATTCGGGTCGGGTCGACATACGCGTCGTCGCCCATTTTGTTCGTGTCTGCCAAAGCGAAGGGCGGCACACCGAAGGATTCGTTCGTCATCGCCGGTTCGGGCTACGGCCACGGTGTTGGCATGTCCCAATATGGGGCGCAGGCGCAGGCGTTGGCCGGGCGTTCGGCGGAGCAGATTCTGACCTACTACTACACGGGCACCAGGGTGACGGATAACGCCATCGACCAGGCTATAAGAATACAAATCGGGACTTCGAGTGCCTCTCCGACGGTGAGTTTCGACGATGGCGGCGGGACTGTAGCCGTGGACGGCACCGCCGTGGCGACCATCGCCGCTGGGGAGAAGGTGCGGCTGACCGCTGCCGGCGGGTCCGTTGTGGCCGAGCGCGTGGACGGCGCCGGCGCGGCCACGGCGCTGGCCTCAGCGGGCGAGGTTGCCCTGACCACGGACGGGGTGATGAAGGTCACGGGGGCCCGGGGCACGTATAAGCGCGGTTCGCTGCAGGCAACCGTCATCGCCGGCGCGGTCAATATCGTCAACCGGGTGGGATTGAACCAGGCCTACCTGTATGGGTTGGCTGAGGTGCCCAGTTCGTGGGCGCCGGCCGCGCTCCAGGCCCAAGCGATCGCGGCGCGCAACTATGCGGTGGTCAACTCGGCCACGTTCAAGCCCGATTGCGGGTGCAACCTCTACGACGACACCCGTTCCCAGGTGTACACCGGCTGGTCGAAGGAGAACGAGGCCACCTTCGGGGCGGCGTGGAAGGCCGCGGTCGATGCGACGGCCGGCAAACTGGTGGTCGATTCCGCCGGTCAACCGATCAACGCCTACTATTCCTCGTCCTCGGGTGGGCGGACGGAGAACTCTGAGGACGTGTGGTCCGCGGCGGTGCCGTACGCCCGGTCGGTGGACGACCCGTGGAGTCTGGACCCGGCTTCCGGAAACCCGAATATCGCGTGGACCAAGACGGTCGATGCGTCTACGGTCGCGGCGGCGTTCGGCCTGCCGGATGTGGCGACGTTGCGGGTGGGCGAGCGTACGGCTGGGGGCAACGCGAAAGTGTTGGAGGCGACGTCATCGTCGGGAAGCACGGCTCGGATTGTCAGAGCGGAGGAGATCAGGCGCGTGTTCGAACTGAAATCCGCCCATATCACCGGCATTCAGGCTTCGTAGGCGGGTCGGGACGATGCTCGGTATCGGCTACACGGTCCGTCGCTACGACTGGGGTTCGCTTCAGGCCATTCCCGATCTGCTCGGGGTGGAGCCGGATGGGCGACCTTGGGCGGAGCTGTGGTTCGGGGATCACGAATCGGGTCCGTCTGCGCTCGTGGAACCGGGTGGCGTCGGTTTCCACCTGGATGGGTTGATTCACCGCGACCCGGCAACGGCCCTCGGCCCGGACCATGCGCGTTGGGGCGATCGCCTGCCGTACATGCTCAAAGTCTTGGGTGTCGCCGCCCCGCTTTCCCTCCAGGTCCACCCGGGAAGGGAGCGCGCGCGGGAGGGTTTCGCGCGGGAGGAGGCGGCCGGGGTGCCGTTGGACGCGCCGCACCGCAGCTATAGGGATCCGCGACCCAAGCCGGAGATGGTTTTCGCGTTGAGCCGGTTTGAGGCGTTGGCGGGTTTGCGCCCAGCCACTGAGGCTCGCGCCGCCTTGGAGGGGCTGGATGCGCCGCTCGCGCGCAAGATGGCGGCAAGCCTGGAGGGTCCCGGCGCTTTGAGGCGGACGATGGCGTCGGTACTTGGCGATGAAACGTCCCCGGCCGCTGTGGACGGGCTGGTGGCGGCGTGCGCGTGCCGCAGGCGGGAAGGGACCGGCGATGTGGCGGCCTACTCGCTTGTGGCGAGGCTGGCCGCGCACTATCCCGCCGATCCGGGTGTCGCAGCGTCTTTGCTCATGCGCCA
The DNA here is from genome assembly GCA_031268115.1 of Bifidobacteriaceae bacterium. Lineage (GTDB taxonomy): Bacteria > Actinomycetota > Actinomycetes > Actinomycetales > WQXJ01 > JAIRRT01. The sequence goes on along the minus strand of JAIRXV010000423.1, from coordinate 1,023 downwards.
CGTGGTCTTGGCCCCGGGGGAGGCGCTGGCCGTGCCCACGGGGATGCTTCACGCCTATCTCGAAGGGTTAGCGGTTGAGGTACTCGGCGCTTCGGACAACGTGTTGCGGGCAGGCTTGACCCCCAAGCACAGGGATGTGCCCGAGTTGTTGGGTGCGATGGACGACGCCCACACCGCCGCGCCCCGACCGCGCGAGGTGAGGGATGGGCCGGTGCGCCGGTTCCTGCCGCCGTTCGAAGACTTCCAGCTGATCGATGTGCGGGTGGATGGGCCCGTGGGCATCGACGTTCCCGGGCCTCGGATAGGGTTGGTCCTCTCCGGTGCGGTCTTCGCGGCCGCTGGTGGTCATACTCGGCGTGTCGAGCCTGGTCAGGGCGTTTTTGTGCTCGGTAGCGACGGCCCGTTGCGGGTCCACGGCGCCGGTCGGCTGATCGTGGCCGCGCCTGGAAAGTGAACTATTAGGCCTTCTGGCTTGACGCGGGTATATCACAACCGTGTAATTTGTCGTGGAGCGGCGCGCCGCCCCCGCATGGGGCGAGTGGGCGGCGCGCAGATGTCGAGCAAGACGTGAGGAGCTTGGTCGTGTGGAACCTATTCGGAACCGGGGCGGCGCCCGCAGATGACGCCGCGCCCGGTTCGACCCTCTTTCTTGTCGGTACCGTCTTGTCGAGCTACGGCCCGCGGGTGGATTCCGGCCCGTTGGGTTGGCAAGAGCGCGCCCTGTGCGCGCAAACCGACCCCGAGGCGTTCTTCCCCGAAAAGGGCGGATCGACCAGGGAGGCCAAACGCATCTGCGAGGCCTGCGAGGTCAGGGTGGAGTGCCTCGACTACGCGTTGGCCAACGATGAGCGTTTCGGCATCTGGGGCGGCTACTCGGAGCGCGAACGGCGCCGGCTGAAGCAACGGCGCTCCTTAGGGCAATGACAGGCGAGCCTGAGAGGTGACGAGCGCTGCGGAGGCGGGGAGTAACCCAGGAGCCACTGGGCCGCTCCGACCTCGCAACCCCATCATCGCGGTGGTTGC
>JAIRXV010000416.1 GCA_031268115.1 Bifidobacteriaceae bacterium | reverse complement strand
ACGCGGCCCGCATACCAGCACGTCAGAGGACCGCCACTCTCGATGTCGTAGGTCTGGTCCACAATGGGAGCCATGTCCCAAGCCCTTCCGGCAACCTTCTCTGCGGCCACTCGCGCGTGGTTCGCTGGTGCCTTCCACGGCCCAACGGCCGCGCAGACTGGGGCGTGGGCCGCCATCGAACGCGGAAATCATGCGCTGGTGGTGGCGCCCACCGGCTCGGGCAAGACATTGGCGGCGTTCCTGGCAGCGGTGGATCGACTACTCAAGGACCCCCAGCCGCCCGAGCGCGAGCGTCGCTGCCGGGTAGTGTACGTCTCCCCGTTGAAAGCTCTGGCCACGGATGTCCAACGCAACTTGCGCTCGCCCTTGACGGGGATTTCTAACGCGGCGATAGCTTTGGGGCAGTGGGTGCCAGAAATCGCAGTGGGTGTGCGCACCGGGGACACTCCTGCTTCAGAGCGCCGCAGTTTCGCAACCAAACCTCCGGATATCTTCATCACCACACCGGAATCGCTGTTCTTGGTGCTGACTTCGCAGGCGCGGGAGGGTTTTGCGGGTGTGGAGACCGTCATCGTCGATGAGGTTCACGCGCTGGCCGGCACCAAACGCGGATCCCATCTCGCGCTTTCCTTAGAACGGCTGGATGCGTTGTTGGATCGCCCTGCCCAGCGCATCGCATTGTCCGCGACCGTTAGGCCTGCGCAAGAGGTCGCCCGCTTTGTGGGCGGCACCCGCTCCGTGGACGATGGCGGCCGACCCGTTGAGATTGTTCAGCCGCCTTCCGCCAAGCGCATCGACGTGGAGGTTCGCCTGCCAGTGCCGGACCTCACCGATCTTGGCGCGGGCGAACCCGACTTGACGGGTGACGCTTTCGGGGCGGTGCGGACGGCATCGATTTGGCCTCACGTTCATGACGCCGTTGTGGACGAGATCGCCTCGCACGCATCCACCTTGGTGTTCGCCAACTCGCGGCAAGGGGCCGAACGGTTGACCACCCGAATAAACGAGGAGTGGGAGCGGCGGATTCAGGACCGCATTGCAACGGACGATGACGGCACGCCGCTTCCTGCCGACGCCGCCGCTTCTATGCCCTCCCGCCCTTGGGGATACGTAGGGCTCCATGGGCTCAGCCAACCCACGGGCGCGTCCCCTTCGTTCCATACGCCAACGGGCACCACAGCCACGGGCCCGCCAACGTCAGCGGCGGGCGCCGGCAGTCGAGAGGAACCCCCTCAAGGGTTGGCGATGTCGCACCCCTCACAGGGCGCGAGCGCCCCAACGCGTGCGAACTATCCGATTCTTTCGACCGAACCCCCAGCCGCGCATAACTCAACCGACCCGACCGCCACAGCGCGTGCGAGCACTCCAGCCGCACCACCCAACGAACCGGCCGCACCCAACCCACCAACCAAACCGGCCACACCCGGGGCATCCTCGTCACCCACCCAACCGGCCGCACCCAACCCACCAACCAAACCGACCACACCCGGGGCACTCGCACCACCCAACGAACCGGCCGCACCCAACCCACCCGTACCACCCAATCCAACCGAGAGGTCTGACCACCTCGCGCTCGACAATCAGACCCCGATATCGGCATCGGGCCCAGTCGCGGTTCGCCACCTTGCCGAAACCGACCCGGAAGTGCTGGCCCGAGCACACCACGGATCAATGAGCCGCGCCCAACGCACACTCATAGAGGAGGAACTGAAGGCCGGAACGCTACCCGCTGTCGTGGCCACGTCTTCGCTCGAACTGGGGATCGACATGGGAGCCATAGATCTCGTGATACAGGTCGGCTCGCCACCCTCAGTGGCAAGCGGGCTTCAACGCGTGGGACGTGCCGGGCACCAAGTCGGGGCCGTCTCGCGCGGAGTGGTCTATCCGACTTTCCGCGGCGATCTGGTTCCGGCAGCGGTCACTGCGGCCCGCATGCGTGAGGGTGCCATAGAAGCCATCCATGTCCCAGCGAATCCCCTGGATGTCCTGGCCCAACAGGTGGTTGCGGCCGTGGCGATGGACCCGTGGACAGTCGAGGATCTCGCCCGCCTAGTCCGGCGTGCCGCACCCTACGCCAGCCTTGGGGACCGCACATTCGAGGCGGTCCTGGACATGCTGGCAGGGCGGTATCCGAGCGCCGACTTCGGGGAGCTTCGTCCACGCATCCTGTGGGACCGACAGACTGGCGAGCTCACTCCCCGCCCCGGCGCGGCCCGCCTTGCAGTTGTCAGCGGTGGGACCATCCCCGACCGTGGCCTGTACACCGTGTACCTCGCTGGCGCCGAGGGGAAAGGCGGCCGGCGGGTCGGTGAACTCGATGAGGAGATGGTCTACGAGTCCCGGGTCGGAGATACGTTCACTCTCGGCTCTTCGACGTGGCGGATCGTAGACATAACCCCGAACGCCGTGATGGTGGTGCCCGCGCCGGGACTACCGGGGCGTTTGCCTTTCTGGAAGGGCGATTCCCCAGGTCGTCCTGCCGAACTAGGCGAAGCAATCGGCCGTTTCGTGCGGGAACTCACCCCCCACCTGGACGATGCCGCTCCATCCCTTCCGCAACTCACCCCACCCGGACCTCCACTCCCGCTCACGGCGCAACGCGGCGAGGGTCGAGCGATTCTGACCCGGATGAGGCTCGATGACTGGTCTCAGGACAATCTGATCGCTTACCTCCGCGACCAGCGCGAAGCAACCCGGAGGCTCCCGGATGACCGAACCATCGTCATCGAACGGTTTACAGACGAATTGGGCGATTGGCGCGTAGTCATTCACTCGCTTTGGGGCGCACGGGTCAACGGACCTTGGGCCGCGGTACTCTCCGCACGTCTACGCGAGCAGTACGGTCTCGACGCCCAAGTGCTGCACTCGGACGACGGCATCATGCTGCGGATGCCCGAGACCGCGGAGGAGGACGCCGCTGGCGCCATAGATCCGCTAATCGACCCAGAACAGGTCGAGCAGCTAGTCACCGCCTCACTCACCGGCTCCGCTCATTTCGCTGCGAGATTCCGAGAAGCGGCGGCGCGAGCACTGCTCCTGCCCAGGCGCCGCCCGGACAAACGCCAGCCATTGTGGCAGCAACGCCACAGGGCGTCACAATTGCTCCAAGTGGCCGCCGCGTATGACGATTTCCCAATTATCCACGAGGCCGTGCGCGAATGCCTCCAAGATGACTACGACGTGCCAGCCCTCGCCGCCCTGATGCGGTCGATTCTGGAACGACGCATCCGAGTGGTTGAGGTCACAACCCCGACCGCCTCGCCGTTCGCTTCTGCTCTCGCATTCGGATACACCGCTCAATTCCTGTACGACGGAGACGCGCCCCTCGCTGAGCGCCGAGCCGCCGCCCTAAGCCTCGACCCTGCCATGTTGGCCGAGTTGCTCGGCGGCCCCGGCCAGAGCGAACTGGCAGACCTGCTCGACCCAGATGTCGTGCTCGCACTCGACGCCGAACTGGCCCGCCTTACCCCGGAGCGGGCCCTGCGCGACCCTGAAGATCTTTCAGACTTGCTACGCGCACTGGGCCCCCTCTCGGGCGCGCAGCTTTCGGCCTTACCTTTCACCGGCGCGGCCGCGGGGTCCGAATACGTCGAAGACGAGACACGCACGCAACCTTCGGCTTTGCCTTTCACCGCCGGGGCCCCCGCCGGCCTCGGTCCCAACTCAACCGACCCATCCCGTCCCAAACCCCACACAACCGACTCGGCTCAGCCTCCTGCTGGCGATCTCCTGACTGCTCCCTCCCCGGTCATCCCATGGGCTGAGGAATTGGTGGCTGGGCGCCGGGCCATACAGGTTCTCATCGCGGGCGTTCGGCACTGGGCCGGAATTGAGGACGCTGCGATCCTGAGGGACGGCCTGGGCATCCCGTTGCCGACGGGTTTGCCCGCCGAGTTCACGCAACCTCAACCCGATGCTCTCGGCGCGCTCATTAGGCGCTACGCACGCTGGCACGGCCCATTTACAGCCAGGCAGACCGCGCAGGCGTTTGGGCTGGGGATAGTGGTAGCCCAACGCGAGCTGGACCGGTTGGTGGGCGAGGGTCGCCTAACGTCAGGCCGGCTTCGTCCCCAAGCGGCAGGCGGCACCGGTGAAACGGACTACTGCGATCCAGAGATCTTGACCCGGCTGCGCAGGCGATCTCTCGCGGTGCTGCGCCGCCAAGTCGAGCCCGTTGAGCAGCGAGTTCTCGCGTCCTTCGCCACCCGGTGGCATCAGTTCGGCGCTCTGCGCGGTTCCGATGGCGTTCTCCAGGCCATCTCCCAACTTGCCGGCGCGGCCGTGCCGGCAAGCGCCATCGAAAGCCTGATCTTGCCCAGCAGAGTGCGGGACTACGCCCCCGCCATGCTGGATGAACTGATCACATCCGGCGAAGTCGCCTGGGTTGGAGCCGGCCGAGCGGGTGGGGCGCGCACGGCCGACGGCTCGATCCGGTTCATCGTCTCAGGTACCGACGATGCGCTGCTGGTCGAACCCGGCCCGATCGAACACGATCTAGATCAGGCGATCCACGAGGCCTTGCGGGACGGCGGCGGATTCTTGGCCGTTGACTTGCGAAGACGCCTCGCGGTGCCCGCCCTGGATCCGGGCGACCCGACCGCCTTTCGCGAGGCACTATGGCGATTGGCCTGGGCCGGGTGGATCACCGCCGATTCGTTCGCGCCTGTCCGGGCCACACTATCCGGTGGCAAGACGGCGCACCGCTCCCGGCACCAACGCGTTGCCCGACCCCTCGCAAGCCGCCGAGTCATGGCCGCATCCTGGGCCACCCGCACAGACCCCACCGCACCCTGGGCCACCCCCACAGACCCC
>JAIRXV010000386.1 GCA_031268115.1 Bifidobacteriaceae bacterium | reverse complement strand
AGCGGAAGAAGCGTTCAAACACCTTCGCAGCTAGGTCCTCCGGTATTCCTGGGCCGTGGTCTCGCACTTCGAGAACTCCCGCCGCCCAAGCGTTTCCGGACGCGCCCGGTTCGCCGCCGACGGCGATTTCGACGGGCGACCCTCTCGGAGTATGGCGCTCCACATTCCCCACCAAATTGGCTAACACTTGGCGGAGTCTTTGTGAATCGCCGATCACGGTTACCGCGTCATCGTCGCCCAACCCCACCACCCGGACGCTCCGCGATGGGTCCAGTGCTTTGAGATCGGCGGCGGCGTCCGCGGCCAGGATTTGCAGGTCGATCTCCTCGCGGCGCATTGCTTGACCCTCGTCCAGGCGGGTGAGCTGGAGAAGATCGCCCACGAGGTATCCCATGCGTGCGGCCTCGTCTTCGATGCGGCGCATGGCTCCGGCTAGTTCGTCGGGATCGCTCAGCGCACCGATCCGGTACAGCTCCCCGTAGCCGCGAATCGCGGCCAGGGGGGTCCGCAATTCGTGGGAGGCATCGGAGATGAACTGGCGCATTCGCCGCTCGGAGGCGCTTTGGATGGCGAAGGCGCTTTCGATTTGGGTGAGCATGCCGTTGAGGGAGTCCGTCAAGGCACCCACCTCAGTGCCGGCCGGTGCGGGCGGAACACGCTGGGTGAGGTCCCCCGCGGCGATTGCGGCGGCGGTCACCTCGACTTCGCTAAGTGGTCGCAGCGACCGTCTGACCAGCCAAAACCCTGTGGCGGTACCGACGATGACGGCGATGGTCGCGGTTCGCCCGAGGTTGAACCACATTTGGCGGATGGTCTGGTCCATTCCGTTGAGGCTCATTCCCAGCGCCACTGCCCCGGTGCCGAAGCGGTAGTCGATTTGGGCCGTGCGCACCCGCCATCGCCCAGGTCCGTCCGTGGATGGCAGCGTGAACGGTTCGGTTGTCGCTATGGCCGTGGTGGGGGTGAGGTTCGCCAACAGCGGCCCGCCGCTGGGCAGCCGCCCCGCCGGCGGGACTGTCCCGAGTGGGGTGCCTTCCGGCGTGAAGGTCATGACCACGTAATCGGTTGGGCCGGGGTTGCGGACGGTCGCGTCGAGGGTTTGGATCGACTGCATCGCGGTCGCGAGCTGAGCGTCCACTTGCGACATCAGGGCTTGGCGCAGCAGCAACACGTTGGCCACGCCAGCGAGTATCAACCCGCCGCAGAGCAGCACTGCGATTATCGCGGCCAGGCGCAACCTGAGGGGCAGCCCGCGCCGCCCGGTCGGCGCCGCCTCGGGCTTGCCATTTGCCGCCGATGACGGCCGCTGGGTCACCGTCACCGGCTCACCTAGCATCTTGGTCCGTGGAGGTTCGACGGATGAGTCGATCTTTCGTTCTTCCGCGTCAACTGGTTTAGCGCAAGGCTCGGAACAGTTGAAACCCAGCAGCTTCTATCGCAAGGCCGGTGCCTTTTCGGCGCCGGCCTGAGCGGTCTCATCGGGGTAACCTCAATTGGTAGCCGAATCCGCGCTTTGTTTGGATGATTTGCGGCAGCGCGGCGCCATCGGGTCCGGGTACGTCGAGTTTGCGACGGAGGTATGAGACGTAGCTTTCGACGATGGCGGGTTCGCCAATCCAGCCATATTCCCAAACGTGGTCGAGGATTTGGGCTTTGGATAGCACTCTGCCTGCGTTGACCATGAGGTAGCGCAACAGCTTGTATTCGGTGGGAGAAAGTTCTACCACCGTGCCGGCTCGGCGGACTTCGTGGGAATCCTCGTCCAGTTCGAGGTCGCCGTATGAAATTAGGGAAGAGTCGTCATCGTCGGTGCGTCCGGCGCGGCGCAGGATGGCGCGGATTCGGGCCACGACCTCTTCCAAGGAGAAGGGTTTGGTGACGTAATCGTCGCCGCCCACGGTTAGGCCGGCCACTTTGTCGGCCACGTCATCGCGGGCGGTGAGAAACAGAACGGGTATGGTGTGCCCGCGCCCGCGCAGGGAACGGGTTACCGTGAACCCATCCATATCGGGCAGCATGACATCGAGGACCATGAGGTCGGGCGTGTTTTCGGTGGCCGCGCGAAGGGCTTCGTTGCCGTTGGCCGCCACCGAGACCTCGAACCCCGCGAACCGAAGGGACGCGGCGAGGAGATCGCGAATGTTGGGTTCGTCATCGACCACAAGAAGGTGTGGCGGCTGACCCGTCGAGGTGCCGGCGTTGCGCGGGGGGATGGCGGTGGATCTGGTGGGATTGGAGTGGACCATCGCAGGATGATCCCGCAATTTGCTGAAAGATTCCTGATGACGTACTGGACCTAGTGGCCTTGGCTGAGAGCGGAGCGACGAGACCGCGAGGCGGCCTTTTTCCTTCGAGCCGAGTAGCCTGGGACACTGTTCGCACCGATCACCGGGAGGTTCGCCGTGCCAACGGGCAAAGTCAAATGGTTCGATGAGGAGCGCGGCTTCGGGTTCATCCACGGGGATGACGGAGCCGAGGTCTTTCTGCATGTCTCCGCCCTCCCCACGGGTACGTCCGCGCCTCGGGCGGGCACCCGGTTGGACTACGGGATCGCCGATGGTCGCCGCGGTCCGTCCGCTTTGTCGGCCCACATCATTGAGGCCCCCCAACCGGCCGCCAGGGTGCATCGCAAACCGCCGGAGGATATGGTCCCGATCATTGAGGACCTGATCAAAGTCTTGGACTCCGTCTCCAACACTCTGCGTCGAGGACGCCACCCAGACAAGAAAACGGCCGCGCAGACCGCGGCCCTGCTCCGGGCGGTCGCCCAGGATCTGGACGCGTAGGCCATGCCCGCCGCGCGTGCCGCCGCTAAGAAGATCGACGTCTATTTGTCCTCTGAGGACGCACTGACCAAAGCGCGGGCCGCGCTGGGCGAATTCACGCGTCCAGGCGATGTCGGTGTGTTCCTGGGCATCGACATGCTGGCCGATAGGCTCGCCAACCTGCGGTTTGCCTGCGACATGCCGGGCTATCGCGGCTGGTCGTGGGTGGTGACCGTGGCCCGCTTTCCACGCTCACGAGCGGCCACGGTGGATGAGACTGAACTTCTGCCCGGCCCCGATGCTTTGCTTTCGCCCCCGTGGATCCCGTGGGCGGAGCGGTTGCGGCCCGGAGACCTCGGGCCGGGGGATCTCCTGCCGCACGTCCCCGACGATTCTCGCCTGGAGTCGGCCTCGGAACGTGCCGACGATGACGAAGCGGACGCCGCCGCCATCCTCGACTTGGGCTTGGGGCGGGCTCGCGTACTGTCTCCGTTGGGACGCGACGAGGCCGCGGCCCGTTGGTATTCGGGCACCCACGGCCCGGCGGCTCCCGAGGCGGTCAAGGCCGCCGAGCAGTGTTCTACCTGTGGGTTCGTCACGCCCCTGGCGGGGTCGCTGCGCCTCTTGTTCGGAGTCTGTGCCAACGAGTGGTCTTCGATGGACGGCCAGGTGGTCTCCTACGATCACGGCTGCGGGGCCCATTCGGAGACCGATATCGTCCGCTC
>JAIRXV010000347.1 GCA_031268115.1 Bifidobacteriaceae bacterium | reverse complement strand
ACCAGATCCGCGACCGTGCGCATCGCGGCCAGGGAATGGGTCAGCACGGTCAGGTCGCGGCGAAGCACCAGGTGTTCCACCATGGCGGCCACGGTTGAGGAATCGTCCAGGACGATGACGTCCCCATCCTGGACCAGTTCGGCCGCCTTGGCGGCCAAGGCCCGTTTGACGGCGGTGCGCAACTCCCGCCGGACGCGGACATCGGCCTCCACGAGCCGGGGCGTGATCTTGCGGATCCCACCGCGGACGCGCTGGACGCGGCCTTGGGCATTCAGCGTCTCTAGGTCGCGGTGGACGGTCATCCGGCTGACGCCCAGGAGTTCCACCAATTCCTCGACTCTGACGACGGATCGGTGGGCCGCGAGCCGCACGATGTCTTCGTGGCGGCGGGCCGCCCCCGAGCTTGGGGCGTTGTCGACGGTGGGCGGGCGGGGGACGTCATCGTCGGGTGTTGTCGGTACCGTGCTCACGCACACAACGATACATCCGATACAAGAATGTAACAGAAATCCACCTGTGCGTTGCCAGATGGGACAACACGTGGTACAACTGATACATCGAGTGTTACATTGGGTCGCGTCGCGGCGGCCCCCCACGCAAGGACCCGCCCATGACTCTGCTCGCCATCAACGACCGGCCCCGCATGTCCGCGTCGGGCCGTTCGATACCTCGCCGGACCGCTCGCGAACCCTTCCTTGACCGCATCGGCCTGCCACGCAACCTCGCGTGGGGATTTGTGGGGCTGGCGCTGTTTATGATCGGCGATGGGGTCGAAACCAATATCCTCGCTCCCTACCTCATGGGTGAGCATGTCTTTTCCATCGCGCGTGCAGGGATGCTCGTGACTTGTTACGGGGTGGCCGTGGCCGTCGCGGCCTTCGTTTCCGCGGCCCTTTCCGACCTCTGGGGCCCGCGCCGTGTCATGATCGTGGGCGCCAGCGTGTGGATCGTGTGCGAGTTGGCGTTCCTCACCCTCGCCCTGACCCGGAGCAGCCAGCCGCTCATATTCGTCACCTACGGTTTGCGCGGCATCGGCTACCCGTTCTTCGCCTACGGCTTTCTCGTGTGGATCGGCGCCACCGCCCGCGCCGAACGCATGGCCCGCGCCATCGGCTGGTTCTACGTGGCCTTCACCGCGGGTTTGCCGACCCTCGGGGCGCTGGTTGCTTCCACTAGCCTTGGGGTGTTCCATCTCGGCTACTACCAGACCCTCTGGGTATCGCTAGCGCTCGTGATAGCGGGCAGCGCCATCGCATTTACCGGTGTCAAGGACACGTCCGGGCGCCATCCCCTTGTGGAGCGCCCAGACGAGGTTGTGGCGACCCTGACATTCGGCCTGAAACTGCTGGTGACGCGGCCAAAGGCGATGATCGTAATGCTGACTCGTACCATCAACTCCATTCCGACCTACGCCATGGCGGTGTTCTTCCCCACGCTGTTCGTGGAGCGTTTCGGTTGGTCCGTCGCGCGCTTCCTGCTTTTGACGGCCGTGATCTACGCGGTGAACATCCCGTTCAACCTCTTCTTCGGTTGGCTGGGCGATCGGATCGGCTGGAGCCGCACGGTCACCTGGTTCGGTGCCGTGGTCTGCGCCCTCTCGATGCTCGCCTTATACGCGGTTCCGGCCGCCGCCACCGATGCCGGCTGGGCCAACGCCTATCCGTTGACGTTGGCGTGCGGTGCGGCGTTCGGCATCGGACTCGCAGGGTTTGTGCCGCTGTCAGCCATCGCGGTATCGCTTGCGCCGACCAACCCGGGCGCCGCGATGAGCTCGTACAACTTAGGTATCGGCGCGGCCGTATTCGCTGGCCCGCTGCTTGTGGCCCTGTTGTACGACTCCCTTGGCGCTCTAGGCCTGACGGTTCTGTTCGCGGTGCTCTATATCGCCGCCGCCGTCATGTCCACCGCTTTGCGAGGCACGCAGCCGGGATTCGACGGCGTGCCAGCATCCACCACTCCGACGATGACGCACTGAACCCAACCGCTGGCGTCCATTGAACCCGGAGCTTCCTTCCAGCTGTGCTCAAGGATCTATGAACTAAGTTGAGGCGCCTATTGGGAAGGAGTTTCGCGGTGTTCGAATTGTTGTTGCCCGTAGCTAACGGAATCTGTATCGCAATCCTGGTCATGGCGCTCTACTACCCCCGCCATAAACGCCACGATCTGCTGCTTGCCTACTTGGCGGTCAACGTCGGGGTGCTGGCGGTGGCCGAGGCCCTAGCGGCGACCTCGGTCAACGTTGGCCTTGGTCTGGGCCTGTTCGGCGTCTTGGCGATTATTCGCTTGCGCAGCGCCGAACTCGACCACCACGAGATCGCCTACTATTTCGCTTCCCTGGCGTTGGGGTTGATCGGCGGTCTGGCGTCGCCAATGGGTTGGGTGGCCATAGCAATGATGACCGCCATCGTGATTGTCATGGCGGTGGGTGATATCGGTGGGGTCGCCAGGCGTGGACGTTCCCAGACGGTGGTTCTATGCGGATTGGTCAGGGCCGGCCCAGAACTCGAAGCTGTCTTGCGCGGGGTGTGCGGCCCGGCGATAGCCTCCTATTCGGTGCGGAGGTTGGACCAACCGCGCGATGAGACCGTAGTCAGTGTCCGGTTGAGTCCCGCACCCGCCGGTCGCTCGCCGAAGAAGGCACTGGCAGAAGACGCGGGGGCGGTGAACTCGTGAAGGCGTTGCCCGGGCTCGCGGCGTTGGCGCTGGCAGCTTCGACATGTGCTGGCTGTGCCGCGAGCCCGAACCAAACTGCCAGTGGCGCGCCACCAAAGGCCAACGCGGCGGCCTTAGATGTCCCGCAATCGGTGGCGGAAGTGCTGGCCGAATCGCTGGAGACCCACTGGCAGGCGTCCGATGCCGCGCCAGGAACCCTGATCGACCTGGATCTCGGTTTGGGTTCGGCGACGATTGAGGAGCCAGGCGCCTATCGCTTGAGCGGAACCCTTGAGGCCGGCCAGGTCAAGGTGGAGGTGGAGGAGCGTGGCCTGGTTCAGTTAGTGCTCGATGATGCGCACGTCACATCGACTGGCTCCAGCGCGTTGTATGTCGAATCGGCCGATGAGGTGGCGGTGATCTTGGCGGAGGGCTCCAGCAACAGTCTGACCGATGCGTCCACTTATGACTCACCGGATGAAGAACCGGACGCGGCGTTGTTCTCGAAGGCCAATCTCACGATTGCCGGCTCTGGCGCCTTGACGGTGACCGGACGGGCGGGTGACGCCATCGCTTCAAAGGATGGCCTAGTGGTGGCCGGCGGCAGTTTGAGGGTTGAGGCCGCCGATGACGGTCTGCGCGGCCGGGACTACCTTCGCCTCCTTGGCGGGTCGTTGAGCGTGAACGCCAAAGGCGACGGCCTGAAATCGACTAACGGCTCGGACCCAGGCGCGGGTTACATCCTGTTCGAGGGCGCCGATGTCGCCGTGAAGGCAGGCACGGATTGCGCGGACGCCGCCTCGGATGTCCTGGTGGCCGCCGGGACGGCCACGCTGTCCTGCGGAGACGACGGCCTCCACGCCGAGGCGCGGCTGGTGATGGACGGTGGGTCCGTTCGCATAGCCGACAGCTTCGAGGGTATGGAGGCCGCCGTGTTGGTGATCGCGGGTGGGCAAACCGACATTGTTTCTTCCGACGATGCCGTCAACGCGGCAGCTGGCGATGACGCCGGCCAAAGCGGCGACGATGTAGGCCGGCCAGGAGACCCGGCCCGAGGTCCCGGCGCCAGGGGCGCCCAGGCGGGGGTGGCGTTGGTGGTCGCTGGCGGCAGGCTGACGGTGAAATCCGGTGGGGACGGCCTCGACTCCAACGGCACCGGACTGATTTCTGGCGGCGACATCGCGGTCTACACGGCGGCCCGCGGCGCTGAGGGTCCTTTCGACATCGCCGATGGGGGCCCGGTGATAACCGGAGGAACGGTTTGGGCGTTCGGCGCGGGCGACGGGGCTGGAGCCATTTCGGCGCCGGACGCGGATTCGACCCAGGGCTGGGCGGCGGCCAGCTTTGCCGCTGGGTTGGCGGCCGGGTCTGAGTTGACCGTAACGGATGCTTCAGGTCAGCCGGTTGGGGGCGCGACCTTGACGGAATCCGTCTCAGCGTTGGTCTTCTCAAGCGCTGGCGTGGTCAACGGCCAGTCCTATCGGGTCGGTCCCAACGGTTCGCAGATCGAGGTCGCGGCCGGCGTCCCCATCGCCAACGGCCCTGGCCGCGACCGGCGACGGTAGGATGCGCAACGGTCAGCTACCGCGAATGGCACCGCGCCCCCGGATGGCGCGTCGAGGACGCCGGCGAACAACGCCCACCAGGGAAGGACGGCATCGTGTTTGGAGGCAGCGGACGGGTGGCCCCGGGTGATTGAAGTCTTGGTGGTTGAAGACGATCTCGACCTGGGGCGTATCGCCTGCCGGCGCCTCGAAGACGACGGCTATGTGGCACGGGGTGTGGCCACGGCCCGCGAGGCGTTGGCGGCATTGGCGAAGCGACGCACCGATCTCATCGTCTCGGACATCATGCTGCCGGGCATGGACGGCTTTGAGTTCGCCGAAACGGTTCGCCGCTTAGACTGCGAGATCCCGATCTTGTTCATGACAGCCCGCGATGACTTCGCTTCGAAAAGGCGCGGCTTTCGGCTCGGCGTCGATGACTACATGGTTAAGCCGGTGGACCTCGAAGAACTCGCCCTTCGGGTAGGAGCGCTGCTGCGCCGCGCCAGGATCGCCGCCGACAAGCGGGTGACGGTCGGAGATCTTGTCCTAGACGCGGATGCCATGACAGCGACTGTGGGCGGTCGGGGCGTGGCGGTGACGGTGCGCGAATTCAACCTGCTGTTCAAGCTGCTGTCCAACCCGAACCGGGCTTACACCCGAGCTCAACTGATGGACGAGTTCTGGGACCCGGAAGCAACGACGGGGCCGCGGTCGGTCGACGTCTACATCACGAGGCTGCGGGACAAGTTCGCGTCCTCGCGGGGATTCGCCATCGTGACCGTCCACGGCCTGGGCTACAAGGCGGTGCTGACATGACCAAGAAACTCCCCCAAGAGCCCCGGCTGCGGCCCCGAAGGCTGTCTTGGAAGGGTTTCGCGCCGATCTTCGGAGTCCTGTTGGCGCTTTCTTCGGGCCAGGCCATGATCCGCCCAGCGTTCCCAGACACGGACCTCGCGTCTGTGGCCTACGGGTTGGCCTTGGCCTCCTATTGGGCCGTCGTTTCCGTGGTGTTCTGTCTTGTTGTCGCGCGGCAGCGGCGGCGAATCTTCGACCGGCCGATGCGCCAGCTCTCCGCTGCGGCCGGCCGGG
>JAIRXV010000339.1 GCA_031268115.1 Bifidobacteriaceae bacterium | reverse complement strand
CGCTTCAATACGATCCTACCTATCCACCGCCCGAAAACACTCCCAACACCCCCTCACCGTCCTCACATCCCTCACCGGCCCAAACATCTGGCAACCAACCACCCCCTGAACAGTCACCCCCTCGTCACAGGTTTTGTGGCTGCCGGAGGAGACAGTGACTCCGCGGGAGTGTTTGGCGGTGGTGGGGCATCGGTTGACGGTGGGGGAGGCGTTGATCCGGTTTGGCGGGGTGGTGGAGGCTTTATCGGTGACGCTTCCCGCGGATCGGTATCCGGGGGTGCGGGTTGTGTCTTTCCAGGATCAGACTGCGTCTTTGGACGATGCCGGGATGATTGCGGATGCCGGGTTTGTTGCCGCTTATGTGGGTTCGCCGGAGTTTGTGGTGGCGCGGGAGGCAGGGGATTGGCGGAACCTCACTGTTCGGACGGTGTTGGCTGAGCCGGTGGATGTGGTGGCGGTGCCGCCATCGTCCATCTACGGGGTGGACGGGGACGTGGGGTGTGTGGTGGATGCGGTGGGTCCGCTTGCGGTGAAGATTGTTGCGTCCGAATTGGGTGAGACGATGGTGACGGGTGAGGTTCTTCCCCACCGGGTGTCGATTTCCCCGCCGTCGGAGGCCGTGCCGTGCAGTTGAGTGGGCATGGGGTGGGGCATAGTTTCCCGGGGACGGGAATGCTGTTCAGCGGGTTGGATTTCCAGTTCGGTCCGGGAGATTTGGTGGCATTGACGGGGCCGTCGGGGTCGGGGAAGTCCACTCTGTTGTCGTTGTTGGCGGGGTGGGAGCGTCCCGTGGAGGGCCGGATCGAGTGGGATGGGATCGATTCGGTGGGGTGGGTGTTCCAGAATCCCCACGGGGTGGCGGGCCGCACAGCCGTGGATCATGTTGTGCAGCCTTTGTTGGCTAAGGGTTTGGGTCGGGGTGAGGCCGATGCTGAGGCTGGGGACATCATGGTGCGTTTCGCGTTGGAGGATGTTGCGGGGCGTTGTTTTAAGGCTTTGTCGGGTGGGGAGGCGCAGCGGTTGATGTTGGCGCGGGCGGTGGCTAAGGCCCCGTCCTTGTTGTTGGTGGATGAGCCGACTGCCCAGTTGGATCCGGTGGCTTCGGGGACGGTCAACGCGGTGCTGGCGGGGTTGGCGATGGATGAGGCGATTGTGGTGGTGGCGACTCACGATCCGGATACGGCTGCGGCGTGTGGGTCGCGGATCGGGTTGGGTGCCTATGCGGCGGGTTAGACGGCGGACTGGGCCGGTGGGGCGTGTGGCGGATAGGACCCGGGCGGTGGAGATTGTTCGTGAGGCGTGGCGGGATTTTGTTTCGGGGACCACTCGGGGTCTGGTGGCGTTGGCGGTGTTCGCGTTGGTTGTGGCTGCGTTGGGGGGTGTGGCGGTGCGTTCGGTGGTGGGTTTGACTCAGGAGGCGGCCCGGTTCAGGGCGGCTGGTGGGTCGATCGCGATGTTGGCGGCGCCTGGGGGTATTGACGGGGCGCAGTGCGATGCGTTGGTTTCGGCTCCTGGGGTTGTGGCGGCGGGGGCGTTGCGTAATGGACCGGAGTTGGAGTTAGCGGTGTTGCCGTCGCGCCGTTTGGGGACGTTTGAGGCGACCGCCGGGTTTGGGCGTCTTCTCGACATCGACCGCGGTTCTGAGGGGACGGGCCTGGGGCTGTGGCTCGCCGCTGATTTGGCCTCAGTTCTGGGGATCGGGCCGGGTAGCGCGGTGGGGTTGGCGAGTGGGGATTCGGCCCGGGTGGATGGGGTGTACCAGTATCCGAACGATGGGCGGGACCCCATGTTGACCTATACGGCCATCGCCCAAGTTCCGGCTGTGGGGGTGTTCGATGCGTGCTGGGCGGATTTGTGGCCGGATACTGCCCGTGGGTCCTCGTTGATGATGTTGGCTGTGTTGACCGACGCCGCGAACGGTGGGGAGGCCCAGGTCGGTATCGACCAGCTCAACTCCACGATGGGTACCGTTTTCAACCCGAGGGACCGGTTCGAGGCCCTACCTTTGCAGGTGCTGGGCCTGCTCGGTTTGGTTTTCGGTGCCGTGGCCGGGTTTGTCCAGGTCCGGGTGCGGCGTCTCCAGATTGCTTCGTCTCTCCATGCTGGGTCCTCCAAGGCAACTCAAATGCTGCAAATCCTGACCGAGACCGCGATTTGGTTGGTGCCCGCGATCCTGCTCACCCTGCCGATCACGCGATGGCTTGCCATCTACGCCAACCCAGACCCGCCTTGGGTCGCTTGGTGTCCCGCGCTGGTTGTCACCGCGTTGGCCGCCATCGGCGTCCTAATCGGTTCCCTCACCGCAGTCCTGACCACCCGCGAACACCACCTCTACCGCTACTTCAAAGCACGGTGAAGTCCCAACTCGCGGAACATGGACGGTCTTGGCGTTCAGCGGTGCCCGCAATGGAATCGGTGCTGCCTTGGCCGATGGCGTCGCGTGGGGTTGGGGTCGAGAGTCACGTTGTCCGTTTGGCCTGACAGCGTGACTGCCGTGGCCGCTGGACAGGGGACCGGCATCGTCGTGTCTTCGTGCTACACTGCGACTCGTGTCACACGGCAACTTGACTCTGCGCCTACCCGATGAGGTCATCCGCTTGGCCAGGATCACGGCGGCAGAGCGCGAAACCTCGGTTTCGGCGCTGGTGGAGGGCTTGTTGTTGCGCGATGCCGAGATTGAGGCGCGGCAACAGGAGCGATGGCGGCGGCAGTTGGAGCGGATGCGAACCGGAGAGGGTTTGACTGGGCCGTTTCTGGGCCGTGAAGAATCGCACGGGCGATGAGTTCCGCAGCGGAGTCCCGCGAGTTTGTCGATACCAACATCTGGCTCTATGCCTACGATGGCGCGGACGCGCGCCAAGCAGAAGCGATCAGACTGCTTGAGCGGTTGGGTGAGAAAGGAAACGGGTGCCTGAGCGTCCAAGTTATGCAAGAGTTTGCTGTCAACGCCTTGCGCCAGGACAAGAACGCGATGAGTTCGGCCGATGTGGTCGATGCGTTGGAGGCGATGGCCGGTTGGGTGGTCCACCGGCCGGTGGGTTCGGACATCGCCAAGGCCGTGAGGATGGTTTCTCGCCATCAACTGTCGTTCTGGGACGCCATGATTGTGCTGAGCGCCCGGCAGTTGGGTTGCGCGGTGCTGTGGAGCGAGGATCTCAACGGCGGCCAAACCATCGAGGGCGTCAAGATCCACAATCCCTTTGCCTGAAACCCGGACCGTCCGGCGCCGCCAACCCCGCCCTCGCAGGCGCCCACCACAGACCACTACCATCACCCAAGGACCACAGCCCATTGCACATCTAGGACGGTGGCGAAACACCACCGTCCTAGATGTTAGCTGCCGCGTTTCAGCAGGTCAGAGCTACGCTCTTCCCCGCTGACGCGGTCGAACGCCGGCTAGCTACCGGCGTCCTAGAACTCGGGCCCCAGCGAGGGATCGGGCGGATCGCGCTAGGGTGTCCCGGAGCCGAGAAGAGCGAGGAGGGTGTTGTGGCCGTGCCGTCGTGGCCGCCGCTGCAGGGCACCCAACGTGCCATCGCTGTCGAGGCCCTCATTCACGGACCTGTATCCCGCGCGGATATAGCCCGTCGCCTCGACTTGTCCCCCGCCACTGTGACTCGCCTGACTCGCCCGCTGCTGGATGTGGGCCTGTTGATCGAATCGGGGCCGCCCACCGCGAACGGCATGGGCCGCCCGTCAGTCCCGTTGACCATTGACGCGGCATCGCGGCACTTTGTTGGCGTTAAGTTGACGTCCGGCGCCGCTCACGGCGTGGTGACGGATTTGCGGGCCACGGTCATCGACAAGGGCACTGTGCCCTTATCGGATCGCAGCCCGGGGGCGGTGGTGGCCGCCACGGCCGATCTGGTCGAGCGCATGCGAAACCGAGTCCCTAACGTGATGGCCCTTGGGGTTTCCGCTGGTGGAGTGACTGAGGACCGTGCCATCTTGAAGAGCGCGGGATTCCTCAACTGGGACGATGACGTTCCGCTCGCGTCGATGCTGAGCCTCGCCACTGGTCTGCCAGCGGCCATCGAGAACGATGTCGCGGCCTGGCTTGAGGTGGAGCGCTGGTTTGGGGAGGGGCGTGGGCGCGAATCGTTTGCGCTGCTCACGATGGGTGCGGGTGTTGGCTACGCTTTGGCGGCCGGCAACACGCCGCTCAGCCCGGATGTCGGGGTGGGGTTGGCCGGCCACGTTCCGCTCGATCCGTTTGGCTGGCTCTGCCCGAGCGGTCATCGTGGTTGTGCCGATGCCATGTTGACATCCGATGCCATCGCCGCCTCGGCCAGCGTCGCCCTGCGCCGCCGGCTCACGTATCCGGAGGTGCTCGACTTGGCCGATGCCGGCAACCCGGCCGCGAGCGCCACGGTCGAGGCTTCTGCTCGCGCGTGCGGGCGCCTTCTGGGAATGATCGCCAATCTCACGCTGGTTCCGTTGATCATCGTGTCAGGAGACGGCGTTGAGCTGGCGGTTCGGCACCGCAGCACGGTCATGGAGGAGTTCGCGCGGAACCGCCATCCCATGGCCCACCAGGTTGAGGTGCTGATCAAGCAGGCGCCTTTCACAGAATGGGCGCGGGGAGCCGCGACCGTCGCGATCCAGACCTACGTCCTGGGTCGCTGAGAGGTGCACTGTCCGCTCATTTATTGCGTATGGAACTAAGCGAGGGCCCGTGGACTGGCGGTCCCCAGGCTTGACCACTTCACAAGCACAAGTCGGGCTCCTCTTGACAGGGCGAGTTCGTTTCGTGTAGAACTATCTATCAAGTCCGGTTCAGGCCGGACGACCAGCGACAAGGGCGCCGGGTCGCCAACCCGGCCGGCGCCAGCATCGTTGCCTAGGCACCGGATGGGCGCGCCCCGCGCTCGATGGGACTGCCGCGTGCGCGCCGCAGCCCACTGCACCGAGCAGCGGGTCCGCTTTAGCGGTTCCGGGTGCCGCGACTCGGTGACCACGCGAACAAGAACGTCAAAGGAGACTGTTTGCAATGAGAAGAACCTTGCCCAGACTAACCGCCCTGATTGCGGCTGCCGCAGTCACAGTTGCGGCGGTGACTGCAATTCCAGCTAATGGCGCTATAACCCCGGCATTCTACGAACCCAACCCGAACAACTGGCTATATTTCGGCTGGGAAAACGATCATCCCAAGAGCGTCTCAACCATGGGAGGGACCGTCTACCCTGGCCGGGGCGATGCCGTCCGATACACGCTGAGCGTCAACGAGACGGAGTACACGCCGGATGAGCGCAGCGCGTCCAGGCGTCAGAACACCACTTGGTACCAGGCGGATGGCTACATGAATTCGCCCGTCTCCGAGTGGAACGCCGGCGATACTGGAGTCCGAATCAAGATCCAGCATGTCGCGAATCGAGTGTTGAATGATCTGGCGACTGTTGTCTTTACGCAGGTCACCGTCACTAACTCACGTAATGTCCCGGCTGAGGTGGCGCTCAACGTCGGGGCGGGCGTCACCGTGGAAGTCCCGCTGGGGGGCCGCCAACCGGACGTCCAGACCAACACCTACACGGTGTATGAACTCGATGTGCCAGCCAATGGAGAGGTGAGTCTCGATTTCGCTGCTCGCGCCAACGGCGAGGCGACTTCGATCCAGCTCACGGGTTTGGGGGATTTTGCGTCGAATTATGCGGCAGTCAAAGCGTATTATGACGAACTGATCTCAGGGATTGCCCACCCGGTGAGCCTTCCCGATGAAGAGATTCGCAATTCCTACCTGAACGCCGCCATCGTGACGCAGCAGACGCAGGTTGCCACACAGCATGTGAATAGGGACTGGGTGGCTCCCCAATGGAATGGAATCACGGCTGGGGAAGTCGGATACAGCAACGCAGCGCCCGTGCCCCTGACGGTTTCGGCGAACCGCTACGCCGAGGTGTCCGCCTCGCGGACCGCCGGTGAGACCGGTGGCGCACCGACCATCAAGACCGATGTCATCGAGAGCGTGCGCAACGACACCTGGGTCTACATGCCGGGCGTGGATTTCGGCGAACCCAAGAACAAAGTTGTCCTTCGGGCATCCATCCCGGCCGCCGCGGCGGGAGGAACAGGCGATATCTACTTCGGCTCCATGGACGGTTCGCCGGTCGCGACATTCGCCCTCCTGGACAAGACGCCGGGCACTTGGGATGAGATGGGAACCTTTGTGAGGGACATTTCGCCTCTGTCCGGGGTCCACGATGTCTACATCAAGTTCCGTGGGCAATCCGGACCGGCTTTCTTCAACCTGAGGGCCATGACGTTCCTCGGCCAAGGGGAAAGCGTGCCCGTTGGGGCGCGTGAAGTCACCCAAGTCGGGAACGGGGTCCGTGCAAGCGCCTATGGCGACTCGGTTGAGAACATCACCGATGGGGACTGGCTGCGGTACGGGAGTCTTCAAGTCACGGGCAATGTCACCGGAATCGGTGTCGTGGCCGCATGCCCAGGGACGGAGCCTTGCGGCTCAGTCGAGTTCATGGTTGGGTCGCTCGATTCATCGCCGGTGGCAACTCTTCCAATCAATCCCACGGCCGGTTGGGCGGATTACCAGGTGACCGGCACGCAGTTGGGCACCCCTTTGCCCCCGGGAATCTACGACTTATATGTGAGGGCTCAAGCGCCCACCGGGGTGGCCGATGACGTTCCGCTCTTCAACCTCTCGGCCCTCCAGTTCTACTTGGATGGATCGGATCCGAATCCGGGCCACTATGGCTCAGCCAGTGGCGTGGATTTGACGGGGGCCAACGCGATCACACTCTCCGTCGATGCCGAGACCCACAACGCCGTGTACGAATTGCAGGTGCGGACCGGAAGCTATGACGGTCCACTGATCGCTTCCCTGACCATCGACGATTCGAACAAGGGCCTCGACTTGGCCGCAGCGTTGAGCGGGGTAAGCGGGGTCCAAAGCTTGTGGTTCTCGTGGACCGTGGAGGATGAAGGTCAGTATTACACCGACTACGAGGCCCGGACCTCCGGTGGAAACAAGGCCACAATTGGAAGCAACTACGACAGGCTACACACTCACGATCACCCGAACAAGGTGGACCAGATCATCCGCGAAGGGAATATTGAACTCGGCAAGAGGATTCTCGGGAGCCCGTACTACCTGGCGCTGCCGGTGGAGTTGTACTCGAACTTCTTGGACGCGCCGCCCAAGTTCATTGTCCCGTTCGCGACAATGTGGCAGGTCTTGGACAATGCCGGCCGGGCGGAATTCTTTACCCCCGCCGTCAAGAGCCGGGTCAAGGCGGCAGCGAAGAAAGTCTCGGACTATATGACCGGGCCGCTTGGGTTGATGGAGAAATCGAACACGCTGGACAATGGGAACGATTACCTCCTTGTCGACAACTTCGCCGTTCTCCTGGGATATACCGCGTACGCCTATCTGGCCGAGAACTGGGGCTGGAGCGACGAGGCCGCCTGGGCCACCGAGCGCATGGAAACCGTGAACACCGCCCTGAACTCCCAGCTGGACGCGTGGGAAGACCAAGTCGGAGCGCCGTGGTACATGGCCTGCCTCGAACAGACCTGCAGCTTCTGGGGCCGTCATGTTCAGCGCAACCCGGCATACGATGGAAACTGGTTGGCCAGTAGTTTGATGACCGCAACATTCCCGTGGGACGCGGTCATGAAGGGATTCGACCTCGGCGGAACATGGTCCGATAACTTCGACGCTTCGATTGAGCGCATGGCGGAATTGCGCGACGAATCGCCGATCATTCCCGAGGGAAGCTGGGGCGCATGGTGGGGGCACTACTACGGTTCGGCCTACAACGTGGGTCAGAATATTCCCCTGCTGTATTCCGAGAAACACCGCGAGATGG
Source organism: Bifidobacteriaceae bacterium (assembly GCA_031268115.1). GTDB lineage: Bacteria > Actinomycetota > Actinomycetes > Actinomycetales > WQXJ01 > JAIRRT01. Next base: position 38 of record JAIRXV010000339.1, on the reverse strand, counting down.
TGATCCGGTCCTACGAGTGGTTGATGAAGGCTCAAACC
>JAIRXV010000277.1 GCA_031268115.1 Bifidobacteriaceae bacterium | reverse complement strand
GGGGATCGAGGACGGGGGCAACCGGCCGTCCGAGGCGTTCGGCCAAGGTGGGCAGCCCGACCCGCCGCAGCTCGGCGTCGAGGATACCCAAGTCGTAAGGTGCGTTGAACGCCACAAGTGGAAGGCCGGCATCGTCCGCGATGGCTGAGGCAAGCTCATCCAGACCCGTCTTCCTGTCCTGGCCGTGGCTACGGGCATAGTCGGTGGTGATGCCGTGAATCGCTGTGGCCCGCAACGGGATCTCGATGTCTGGGGCAAGCAACCAAGTGTGTTCGACTACGCGGCGGTCCGCGTGCCGCTGAACCACCGCGGCCGTGACGATGCGGTCTTGCTGGACGCAAACCCCCGTGGTTTCTGTGTCGAATCCAAGTACGGGCAAGAGGGAGCGGGTCATGTGGAAGCCTTTCTCGATGGCGCTCGGCGTAGCGTCTCACGGACCACTGACATTGGCGGCCTGCGCGACCCAGGTCCCCGGCCTCGGGGCCTCGGCCTCGCGGGCGGGGACGTTCGATGTCGTACCCCCTGGGTAGGCTTGCCCACCGTGAGCAACGAAATCGAGATTGGGCGGGGTAAGCGCGGGCTGCGCGCGTACTCCTTCGACGACATCGCAGTAGTTCCTTCGCGACGGACACGCAACCCCGAAGAGGTGTCGATCGGGTGGCTGATCGACGCGTACCACTTCGACGTGCCAGTCTTGGCCGCACCCATGGACTCGGTGATGAGTCCCGCCACGGCCGTGCTGTTGGGGCGCATTGGCGGGCTGGGCGTGCTCGACCTCGAAGGGCTGTGGACTCGGTACGAGGACCCGGCCCCGCTCTTGAGGGAGATAGCCGGGCTTGACGATGCCGCCGCCATCGTCCGCATGCAACAGATCTATGCGGCTCCCATCCAAGCGGATTTGATAACCGGACGTATCCAACAGATGCGAGACGCCGGGATCACGGTGGCCGCCGCCCTATCGCCGCAGCGTACGCAGGAGTTCTGGAAGACCGTGGTCGATGCCGGAGTGGACCTTTTTGTCATTCGCGGCACCACTGTCTCAGCGGAACATGTTTCGTCGGAACTGGAGCCGTTGAACCTGAAGCGCTTCATCTACGAGTTGGATGTCCCCGTCGTGGTGGGGGGTGTGGCCACATACACGGCCGCGTTGCACCTTATGCGAACCGGCGCCGCAGGAGTCTTGGTCGGATTCGGCGGCGGCGCCGCTCACACCACGCGGGTCACGCTCGGCATCCATGCACCCATGGCCACTGCGGTAGCTGACGTGGCGGCGGCCCGGCGTGAATACTTGGACGAATCGGGGGGTCGCTACGTCCATGTGATCGCGGACGGCTCAGTGGGCCGCTCCGGCGATTTGGTGGCCGCCATCGCCTGCGGGGCAGACGCCGTCATGTTGGGAGCGGCCCTTGCCCGAGCGACCGAAGCGCCGGGGGGCGGCTGGCATTGGGGCCCCGAGGCCCACCATCCGCGCCTACCCCGCGGCGAACGGGTCCACGTGGGGCACGTGGGCACCATGGAAGAGATCCTGCGGGGGCCATCCTCGCGCGCGGATGGCACGGCGAATCTTATGGGTGCTTTGCGCCGAGCAATGGCGTCTACCGGCTTCTCAGACCTCAAGGAGTTTCAGCGCGTTGGGGTGGTGGTGACCCCTGGTATTGGCGCGTAGGTCGGGTTCAGGGTCGAGTTGGGGGAGCTTACTGTCCGTTTGGGTGGGTGGGCGCGAATCGTGTGGTTGCGTTCAGGGTCCGGCTGGGCGGCGCCGGCCGTGCTTTCTTGGGTCGGCGGTACTGACTGCCTGCGTGTCAGGGGTCGCGCTCGTCTGGTCGGAGCTGCTTCCTGGACCGTCTGGCTCTGTTCCTAAGCCAACGCAACGGCCGCGCGGCCCAGCCGAATTCAGTTGCGAGAATCGCAAGTCCAGCAAACAGCAGGGCAATCCCCGGTCCCGGCAACACCAAGAGAACGATCCCGGCTGCGGTGAGAACCCCGCCGACCGCACCGACTCCAATCCTGTACGCCCTCTCCAACCTTGGAAAACGCGCGAGCGAACGGCGCCAGCCGGGCCGTTGGCCGTCAGGAGGTTCGGTGCTCGGCCGGGCGGATGGTTCAGTGGGTGCGCCCATCGCGCCATCGTCCTCGAAAGCTCGCCCGCTGTCACGCTTGCCGGGTCGCAAACACCCAGCGTGGACAACTACGGTCCGCCTTCCGACAACGAACGCCATCGCGCGGTCCGCCTTCCGACAACGAACGCCATTGTCGGCTCGCCCTGCGGACCTGTTACCCTAGTCACCGCCCTGCGGTCCACCGATCAGCTCGGCTCGCCGCGACTGTGGGATCGAGAGTACCGTCGGCGTTGCGGTTGTTGCATCGGAAAGGGTTCGGCGCGGCCCGCCCTTCGGCGAAGACAGCGAGGAGTCACAATGGCCAGCAAGACAGCAGATGTCCGCCCCAAGATCACTCTTGCGTGCGTGAATTGCAAAGAGCGGAATTACATCACCAAGAAGAACCGCCGCAACGACCCAAACCGTATCGAATTGGCAAAGTTCTGCCCACGGTGCGGTAAGCACACTCCTCATCGCGAGACTCGCTGACTCGTCGCGCCGATCGTGCCTGCCACTCCCGAATTCGTGGGCCGCACGTTCGCGCTGGCGCAGCCGTATGAAGTGGAGGCCGCCGCGCTGCGTTCCTTTGCCGCTGCGGTTGGAGCCACCGCGCCAGCCTGCTTCGACGCTGCGGCCGCCCGAGCCCTCGGCTACCGCGACATCGTGGCCGCTCCCACGTTCGCTGCCGTGATCGCCCAAGCGACCGAGGCCCTATACGTTGCCGATCCGGCCGCTGGCATCGACTTCACCCGCGTTGTCCACGCCGAGGAACGCATTTCGACCGTCCGCCCCCTCATCGCAGGAGACCGCGTTAACGCCACGGTCCATGTCGTCTCGGTGACCACGCGCGCAACGATTTGCCTGGTCACAACTCGTACCGACCTGACTTGCGCGGACGATGGCGGCCCAATCGCGGCCGTTTGGTCCACCCTTGCGATTCGGCCGGGTGACGAATGAACCCAAGCGGTCGGGCGATCCCACACGTGGGGGCCGTCATCGGGCAGCGGCAAATCGAGTTCACCAGGCAAGACCTGGTTCGATATGCCGGAGCGAGCGGCGATCTCAATCCCATCCATTACTCCGACACCGCAGCCGACAGCGCTGGCCTGCCTGGGGTGATTGCCCACGGGATGGCGACTATGGGCGCGGCAATCCAACTGGTTGTGGACTGGATCGGCGATCCGGGAGCGATCTTGGACTATTCCGCTCGCTTCTCAAAACCCGTCCCCGTCCCCTATCCAGGGGCCGCGGTGTTGGATGTGACAGGGACGGTAGGCGAGATCGATGAGGTCGAAGGAAGGGCCGTCATCGTCCTTGCGGTCAGCCTGGATGGAAACAAAGTGCTCGGCAAGGCGAAAGCAACGGTGAGTTTGACCGGCCTGTCGATATCGCGCGCGGCCGCCACCCACTAGCCTGACCTGATGCTTGCGGCCCTCCACCTAAACCGCCGAGCCGTACGATGACGGCAATGGCGGCATCCGCTGCTGCCGGGCGTGCCCGGATCGGCGTGCTGGTTGTGTTCTTCGGTTCCGGGCTGGGGTTTGCGACATGGGCGTCGCGCCTGGTCATGGTGCGTGAAACGTTGGGAATCACGCCCGCGCAGATGGGCGGAATACTGCTTCTGTCCTCGGTTGGCTCGATTCTTGCGATGCCGACCGCCGGAACGCTGATCCTCCGGTTCGGGATCCGCTGGGTGGTCGGGTTGTGGGGAACCGTAACCATGGTTGGCCTGATGGGTGCGGGGCTCGGGACCGTTCTGGGTGCTCCTTGGTGTGTTGGCGTCAGCCTGGTTGTCTTCGGGGCAGGGATGGGGCTGTGGGATGTCGGTATCAATGTCGCGGGAACCGACACCGAGCGCGCGCTGCACCGCGCGGTCATGCCACATTTCCATGCTGCGTTTTCGCTGGGTACGGTAGCGGCCGCAGGGTTCGGAGCCGCCATGTCGGGCCTGGGGGTGCCCCTGATGGCGCACTTCGGGGCGGTCGCCGCTATCGTCGTTGGAGCTTTGGCGTGGGGCACTAACCGCATTCTGACCGGCGTCCACGCCACTTCCAAGGGCGAGCGTGAGCGGTCCGGGGCCGGGGCCGGTTGGAGGGCGGCCTTGCGGGCGTGGGGCGAGCGCCGAACCCTTCTGATTGGCCTTGTCGTGCTGTCGATGGCGTTGGCCGAGGGAGCGGCCAACGACTGGCTTGCCTCAGGATTGGTGGAGGGGTTCGCAGTTAAAGAGTCACTTGGGATTGTGGGGCTGGCCGTCTTCCTCGTCGCGATGACAGCGGTGCGGACCGTCGGCCCCAGGGTGATCGAACGGTGGGGACGCGTCCGGACGCTGCGTTTGAGCGCATTGATGGCGGCGGTCGGGCTGACGCTCTACGGACTGTCGCCTTGGCTGATCGTCGCACTGGTGGGAGCGGCCTGCTGGGGCGCGGGCTCGGCGCTGGGGTTCCCTTTGGGGATGAGCGCCGCAGGGGACGATCCGCTCCACGCCGCGCAACGCACCTCCGTGGTGGCCACAATCGCCTACGGCGCATTTCTGGCCGGCCCACCGGTGTTGGGAATGATCGCCGACGCCATCGGGTTCCGCCACGCCCTGTTGTACATCCTGATTCCGGTCGCAATCGCCACAATCTTGGCCCCAGTCCTCTCCGCGCGCGGCGAATCCCGCCGCTAGGTGGCCCTTTGTTGCCGAAACGTGTGCAGATGAGCCGAGTTTTCGGAACTCGGGGTCCCCGCGGGAGTCTTTCCGGTAGCGCAGCGAAGGGATAAGTTCCCGTGGGGTTCCGCTAGGACGGTGGCGAGAATCCCGCCGCCCTAGGAGACTGTCGGACAAAGCCGAAATCGGGCATTTCCCCGAGGCATCACCGCAGGTCAAAGCGTTGCGGTTATCCACGAAACGGCTTTGTCCGACAGTCTCCTAGATGCTGGCTGCCGCGTTTCAGCTGGTCCTGGCTTCGCTCTCCCCAGCTGGCGCGGTCGTCGGTCGGTCATTCGCCGGCCTCCTCGGTGTCCGTGGTGTTCGCGACGCTGAGGTCTTGGGTCGAGTTCTGCTTTGGCGAACCGCCTGCGCGGGTTGCTCCGTTTTCGCAGGGCACGGCTCCTGACCAGCTATTTTGGGCGGGATCGACAAGCCATTCTTGGACGATCGGCGCGTTGGGGGGCGTTGGTCCGAGCAGGCCGGTTCGCCGCCAAAAATAACGCCTTGACCTGCGGTCATATCTTGTGAAGGGGCTCGATTTGGGCATTGCCCGACAACCCTTCTTGCGCGCGTCGCCCCGTCCTTGGGGGTGGGTGCCGCCATCGTCGGCAAACGGTCTGACCGGAGGGTGGGCCGAGGCGAAGTCGCCTCATCCTTGGGGTGGGCCGCCATCGTCGGGGCACCCCCGCTGCTACTCACTGGGGTAGCGGAGACCGATCTGGCGACGGATCGCGTCCAACGTCCCCATAATGGCGACCGTTTCCCACAGCGGCAGCTCTGGCCCCTCCAACTGCCCCGAGGCAACGATCCGTTCCAAGGCAGCCGCCTGGAAGTGACGCCCCGATCCCGAAATCGGGGGAGTGGTATAGCGCTCGCGAATCGTTCCATCCGGGCCGCGCAGCGTGAAACTCGTCGGCATGTACCACGCCGGGTCGATATCGACGCGTGCCTCTGTGCCGATTACCGTGGCAACAGTCGGGGACGCGGCGTCGAGGACCATGTGAGTCAGTGCCTGCGCACCGTCCGGGTACGTGAAGACCACGGCGGTCTGGGCGTCCACACCGGTGGCGGTGGGAGTCGAAACAGCGTCGATGTGCTCTGGTTCCCCAAACACCTGCCAGGCGAAACTGATCGGGTAGATGCCGAGGTCGAGCAGCGCTCCACCGCCTAGCGCTGGATTCTGAATGCGGTGGGACGGATCCGATGGGAGCTTCTGTCCGTGGTCCGCAAAAACGGCCTTGACTTCGCCTAATGCGTGGTCCGCGAGCAGCTCGCGCAATCTGGCCATATGGGGCAGGTACCGGGTCCACATCGCTTCCATCGCGACAAGGCCCCGTTCGCGAGCGAGATCGGCAACAGCTGCGGCCTGTGCGGCGTTGAGCGTGAAGGCCTTCTCCACCAGCACGTGTTTGCCGGCGCTGAGGGCCATCAGGGCGTTTGCCGCGTGGAACGGGTGTGGGGTGGCGATGTACACGACATCGACGTCATCGGCGGCCACCAATTCCTCATAGCTTCCGTAGGCAGAGGCGATGCCGTGCTCCGCGGCGAACACGCGAGCCCGGGCCAAATCCCGCGAACCTACGGCGGTGACGGTGAACCCGTTGAGACGGAGGTCCGATGTCACGATGTCGGCGATCCAGCCTGTCGCCAGAATTCCCCAACGCAGTCTTTCGGCCATGCTGACTCCTTTGCTCGCTGTTGCACCTGGGCGCCGCAACCCAAAGGTCCGGGCCGCGGCCCGCACAAGAATCCCACAGTTCGTGCGCCTGCGGGGCCTTCGTCGGTCTTCCTCAGTCTTCGTTGGGCCGCTATCCGCGGGTTGGGTTGGAATCAATGGCATTGG
>JAIRXV010000211.1 GCA_031268115.1 Bifidobacteriaceae bacterium | reverse complement strand
CCTCGACGACGGCCGGAGCACCACTGCCTCAAATGTTGGTCGCCGCGTTCTAGCTGGTCGGGGCTTGGCCCCGCCCACCGAACGCGGGCACTGGCCGGTGTTCCACCGGCCTGCGAGTGCTGGTCGGTGTGAACCTGTGTGAACGTGTTTGCTCCTGTTCGCGTCGGGTACGATGGCCGCGTGACCACCATCGTGACCGGCGGCGCCGGATACATTGGCGCGCATGTGGTGCGCCTCCTGCTCGAAAGAGGCGAGGAGGTCGTGGTCGTGGACGATCTTTCCATCGGAGTGGCCAGCCGAGTCGGGGCCGCCCGCCTGGTGGTCGCGGATGTCGCAGATCCGGCCAACGTACCCGTTCTAACCGAAGCCTTGCGAGGTGGCGATAGCGTGATTCACTTTGCCGCCCGCAAGCAGGTGGGTCAATCGGTGGATCTCCCTGCGTGGTATTTCCAGCAGAATGTGGCCGGTCTCGCCAACGTCCTGATCGCCATGGAACGGGCGGGTGTCGAGAAGCTGGTGTTTTCTTCTTCGGCGGCCACCTACGGCCTGCCAGACGCCGCGCTGGTACGTGAGGATGCGACGTTGGATCCGATCAATCCCTACGGCCAAACCAAAGTGGTAGGTGAATGGATGGCGCACGATGCCGTTCTCTCCTTCGGATTGCGCCTTGCCTGTTTGCGCTATTTCAACGTAGCGGGTGCGGGTTGGCCTGAGTTGGGGGATCCGGCCGTACTCAACCTTGTGCCAATGGTGTTGGAAAAGCTGGCGGCGGGTGAGGCCCCGGCGATCTTTGGAGATGACTATCCGACGCCGGACGGTACGTGTGTGCGCGATTACGTTCACGTCTTGGATTTGGCCGAAGCCCACATCGCCGCCATCGAATACCTTGACCGCCCTGAGCGTCCAGCGACTGTCTTCAACGTGGGCACCGGCGAGGGCGCGTCTGTGCGTCAGGTCATAGAGCAGATCGGGATCGCGTCTGGTTTGGACACGACCGCTCGCATCGCGCCGCGCCGCCCAGGCGATCCGGCCTACCTCGTCGGGGATCCGAGCCGGATCGCGGAGGTTCTTGGCTGGAGGGCGTCGCGCGGCCTACCCGAGATCGCGGCCAGCGCTTGGCAGGCTTGGCAGGCCGGACCCCGCCGCATCGCCTGACCTGTGCTTTTATCTCCGCCCCGGGGCGGCGCACGGCGACAGGCGTGACCAAGGCCACACGCCCAAGTTTCGGGGACCGGGCCCAAAGTCCTATATGAACGATGGCGGTAGGCGGCCCCGCAAGAACGATCCCAGGCGAAGGGGTTCTGGCCGAAGAGCCTGGCGGACAATGCCCAAATCGAGCGTTTTCGCTAGATATCACCGCAGGTAAGAGCGTTGCGGACGGTGGCGAAACGGGGATCGCCCGGCGTGCCTACTGGGCGTCGTCGTTGACGCACTGGGGCATCTGCCACGTATGAAGCATGGCTCGCGCATCGTCTTGGCGCTCCCGAGACGCGCCTGACCAATGGGTATTTCTTCCTATGTGACGCGTCACATTGCCTCACCGCAGGGGCATTCGGATTGACCGCGACAGGGACGGATCGATGGCCGTCCAACCCCACATAGCACGTGGTCAGCGCCATATGGTCGCGAAATGGCGTTGCTGGCGTCCTCAAAAGGAACTCCCCCGCGCTGGGAGCCTCCGACTCAACTCATGGGTAAGAATACCTAGCGACGGGTTCCGCCTCCGTGGGTTGGGTAGTACGGTGCTGGGAACCGCTGAGGCCTTCCAAACCCCGACCATGAGGGCAGGCGGCAAAGCACGTGAGGAGTTGCTCCGTTCAGGGCGCTCCTGCCCCCACGCAGACCAGCCTGGCAGCACAAGGCGCCCGGAGTCAGGGGCCAACTACTCCGAGTTCTCTTTGGCTGTGCCGTCAGGTGATGGCCATGAGCGCATCACCGGCCGCTTAGGCGGCCGGCGCTCACGGCTTTCCGATCTCACACTTGAGGATTCGTCCGATGAATGCCACACCTGTGTCCGCCCACTCCAACCCAGCTAAGGCTGCTCGACAAGGCAAAGGAACCGTCGCAAACGCTGTCTTCGCGCGAACGCCCCACGGTCCGGCGACCTTGAGAGGAAGCGCGATGAAACGCGCCGTCAAACCCATTGCGTGGGCCATGGCATTGACCTTTGGCATCGGCACGGGAGCCGTAGTGCAACTCGCTGCGGCACTGAGCCCAGCGCACGCTGAAGGTGGAACCGTTGTTGCCGGCGCCGGGTTTACAACGGTACCGGATTTCGGACCGCAATACCTGTATGAAGTACACGCGGCCAACGGGACGGGAGTTTTCAGGTGGGATAGCCCAACAAGCACCGTTGGGCGTCGGCTCGTATACACGCCGGGCTCGGATTGGAGCACAGGGCAGATCACCACGATGGCGGTGGGCCCAGATTTCACCCAGCCCACGGGCGATCCGAATCGGCCCTACAAACACGTCGCCTATCACTGGCTGTGGAGCGCGGACGGCGCCAGCGGTATCCCAGTGAAGAAGGTGACAGAGGGAAGCCTTCAGACGGATGAGTTCTTCGTGCCCCAGGGTCCCGGCACCTACTACCGTGGGTGGTCGGGGGGCGAAGTCGTTCAGTCCACGGGCGAAATCTTCTTCTCCGGCCAAGAGGATTCCAGCATCAGAAACAACGGCGGCGGCACCTTCAAGATGATGGTGTACAACCCCGCCACCGCCCAATACCGCTACGCCACCGACCTCGCCCCGGCCACCGCAGACGATTGGTTGGGCGCCAGCGGGTCAACGATCTTCTATCCGGCCTCCGATATGGCGGTGGACGCGGAAGGCAACGCCTATCTTGTGGTCGGGGGCAGCTCGAAATACCTGATCCGTGTAGCTGGACATCAGGCGCACAACACGCAGTGGACTTGGAATAAGGTGGCCCAGATCTCGATAGGTGCTGGCGCTTGGGGCGACGGCACTAACTTCTGGGGTATGGCCTTCCTCGGGGGGACGTTGTACCTGTCAAACGCCGATGGCGACTACATGTGGCAGATCGACACAATGTCGGGCGATATGACCCGCGGAGTTAAGGCCCCGTTGGACGATATCTTCGACCTCGCGTCCAGTCAGACCGCCCCGGTAGTCAACGGCTATGTCTACAACGATGCGGACGGTAACGGTGAAATCGACGCGGGTGAGACGGCCTTGGCTGGTCAGACCGTCGAAATCTACGATTCGGCAGGCACTCTCAGGGGCACGCGGACCACGGACGGTCAGGGCCGCTACAGCTTCATCGTCAACGGCGTGGGTCCCGCCGCCGAGTTCTATATCCGCTTGGTCCAACCCCAGATCGGGGGCGTAAACGCCGCGCAAACCTGGGCTCAGGCCTCCGGTCCGCGGGACCTCAACCTCGTCACGCCGCTGTGCGCGTCCAACGGGTCGGACTACCGGCCTTTGACTCAATCCGGTGTTTGCCGAGGGGCCCGCGGCGACGGAGTAGATCGGTCGCTTGCCTTCACCGGAGCGGCGACCTCACCGACCGGTGTGATCGGTGCGGCGGGGGCCGGCATCGTCACCAAGATCGTCATGGTGTCGGACAAGGATGTGGCCTATGCCTCGTTCGGTGTGACTACGGCCGCCTCTCACGGGGATGCGCCCTACAAGACCGTGATCCGTCTGGACGGCGGCGCGGGTAGCGGCCCTTCCCACATCCAGGGTTCGGTGCACGGCGATGAGGTCCATCTAGGCGAAGCGCATGGCCCGAACACGGCCGCACCTGGGCCGTCCGCGCCGTCCAGTACCGACGATCCCCATTCCGACACCGACGATGGCGTTCAGATCGAATTGGCAAACGGGTCCAACGCTTGGTCCAACCCCGCCGACCAGATCCTTGCCTTCGACAAGGAGTATCGGATTCGCGTCAAGGTTGGGGGCACCAAGGCTGGCGAGGGTAAGGTCCAAGGCTGGGGCGGTGCCCTAATAGACGGCGCCACGCCGAACGCCACTTCGGTTTTCGCCGCGGGTTCGATTGCTTGGTCTAACGGTGGTGCCGTTCAGGGGGACGGTTACGTCTACGGCACCATGAACACAAAGGCCGGCACGGGTAGCGCCCTGCCCACGGGAGCCCCACCAGCATGGGCCCGCTTCCGGGTTTCCCTGGCGGGCGGTTTGGCGCCCACGGACGATCCCCCCTATCCCCCGCGAAGGGGCAGCGCCGATGCCAACGCGAACCCGTGGTGGGTGCCCGGCGAAGTTGAGGACTACCGATTCTTTGTCAGCGGCGGCACGCTGAATCTGCGTGCCCGATCATTGGGTGGGACCGGGATCTTCGGATTCTCACTGAACAACATCTCCGGAACCCTTCCTTCCCACAACACAGATTCCATTGAAACGCTGCCGGGCGGTGCGATCTCCGTCAGCGGCCAAGGCCACGCCTTCCAGACCCTAAACTCCGCCATCGGGATCACGGCGAATTCAATTCCGACCGGTTTCAATTTCAACAGTCTTACCTGCACTAACGCCGCGAATCAGGCGATCAGTGTGACTCGTAGCGACAATACCTATACCGTTCCCAATGGTGCGGTGGCCGTGGGTGAGGCAATCACCTGCGATGCGGAGTTCACGAAGCAGATCGGTGCGCAGTCCACGTTCGCGCTCACTCCCGCTGGTCCTTTGAGCGTTACCGGGCGGTACACGGCAACTGTGACGGCTTTGGCCGATGACGGCGTGCCGCTGGCCGATGTCGAAGTGCGGTTCGCGCTCACCCCACCCACGGGTGCCACGGTGGATCCGCCGGCGCAGAATGGCTACCACTGCAAGACGGATGCCACGGGTACGTGCTCGGTGCAGATCGAGGGCCAGACCGCGGGCACCTACACCGTCAAGGCGGAGGCGAGGAACATCGGCACCGATACCTGGGTCCAGGTGGGCACCGCCCAGCCACGCACCTTCACGTTCGATCCGGACACCTGCGCGGTGTCTCTCAGCATCAGTCCCGCCGGCCCGCTGCCGGCCGGTTCGCATTACACGGGTACCATCGCGGTGCGCGATTCCAAGTCGAACGCCTGCACCGGCCT
>JAIRXV010000074.1 GCA_031268115.1 Bifidobacteriaceae bacterium | reverse complement strand
TAGCGGACCTTGCCGGTTGACCGGTCTCGGACTGTGGATAACCGGACTCGCCCGCTACTCGGGAACGATGTTGATCAATGTCGGGGGCTTGACGATCACGCGGCGAACGCTGCGGCCGTCTAGGGCTCGCACGGTTGCTGGATCGGCCAGGGCGCGTTGCTCCAGTTCGGCCGCGTCGATCCCCGCGGGAACCTCTAGCTTGGCCCTCAGCCTGCCTTTTATCTGCACAATCGCTGTGACAGTCGCCTCAAGCAGGTAAGTTGGATCGGGCCGCGGGAAGGGCTCGTGGGCCAAGGACCGCGAATGCCCTAGTCTGCTCCACAGCTCTTCGGCTATATGCGGCGCAAATGGGGCAACCATCAGAACCAATGCCTCGACCGCCTCGCGTGGCGGTCGTTTCAGCGATGTCAGGTGGTTGTTTAGGACGATCATCCGAGCGATAGCGGTGTTGAACCGCATGGCGGACATCTCCGCGCGTGCCTCATCGATTGCTCGGTGCATGACGGTCCGGGTTTCTTCGCCGGCGGGCTCTTCGGCAATTGCCAGCTCCCCCGTGCGCTCGTCGACGATGTTGCGCCACAGCCGTTGTAGAAACCGCGCCGATCCCACGACCGCGCGAGTCTCCCACGGCCGGGAAACATCGAGTGGCCCCATCGACATTTCGTAGAGCCGGAACGTGTCAGCGCCGTACTCGGAGTAGATGTCGTCCGGTGTGACGATGTTCTTGAGCGACTTGCCCATCTTCCCGAATTCTCGCGAAACGGTCTTTCCTTCCCAGCTGAACGTACCGTCGTTGTCAGTCTCGACTTCATCGGCGGGGACGTACTGGCCGCGGGAGTCGGTGTACGCGTAGGCCTGAATGTAGCCCTGGTTGAACAGCCGATGGAACGGCTCTGGGCTAGACACATACCCCAAGTCGTAGAGGACTTTGTGCCAGAATCGCGCATACAGCAAATGTAAGACCGCGTGTTCCACGCCACCCACGTATAGGTCCACGCCACCCGACTTTCGGTCGCTTCTGGGCCCCATCCAGTATTTCTCAAGGTCGGGGTCCACGAGCCGCGTCTGTTCCCCAGGGTCGAGATAGCGCAGGTAGTACCAGCAAGAACCGGCCCAGTTGGGCATCGTGTTGGTATCGCGGCGATACCGCTTCGTTCCATCTCCAAGATCCAGTTCGACCTCCACCCATTCTGGGTTGCGTCCCAACGGCGGTTCGGGCGACGACTCGGCATCGTCTGGATCGAACGTGCGCGGGGAATAGTCTGGGATCTCAGGCAGCTCCACGGGCAGCATTCGCTCTGGCAGTCCGATTGGCTGCCCATCCGGCCCATAGACCACGGGGAACGGTTCGCCCCAATAACGCTGCCGGGAGAACAGCCAGTCGCGAAGGCGGTAGGTAACGGTAGCGTGCCCGGCGCCGCGCATCGTCAACCATTCGACGATGGCGGCCTTCGCTTCGGCTACGCCCATTGCGTTGAGCGAGATCTCGCGGTTGGCGGAGTTGATGGTGCGCCCATCGCCGGTCCACGCGCCCCCCTCCCAGCCCTCGGGCGGAGCAACCGTGCGAACGTATGGCAATTCGAAGGCCTGCGCGAACTGCCAATCGCGTTCGTCTTCGGCGGGGACGGCCATAATTGCGCCCGTACCGTAGCCCATGAGTACGTAATCAGCGGTAAACACTGGGATCGCGCGATCGTTGACTGGGTTGACTGCGACGATTCCGGTGAATACGCCGGATTTGTCTCTTCCCTCGGCGGTTCGCTCGGCCCATGTCTTCGCGCCAGCCTGGGCCCGATAGGCCGCCACGGCTTCGAGCGGGGTGGCCGCTCCCCCAGTCCACACATCTTTAGTGTCCGCGGGCCAAACGCTCGGGACGCCCACGTCGAGAAGCGGGTGTTCCGGAGCCACTACCATGAAAGTCGCGCCGAAAAGCGTGTCGGGGCGCGTGGTGAACACCCGCAGCGGTTCGCAGTCCTCGACTGCGAAATCGACGATGGCGCCATCGGACCGGCCAATCCAGTTGCGTTGCATTGTCTTGACCTTGTCTGGCCAATCCACGGTGTCAAGATCTTCCGCCAGCCGCTCGGCATATGCGGTTATGCGCATCATCCACTGGCGCAGAGATCGCTGAAACACAGGAAAACCGCCGCGTTCCGACACCCCTTCGGCGGTGACTTCCTCATTGGCGAGAACGGTTCCTAACCCAGGAGCCCAGTTGACAGGTGCCTCTGAAAGGTACGCCAGGCGGTACTGCCCGAGCAGGTCGCGCTGCTCGGTAGGCGAAAGCGATACCCAAGTCCGTCCGTCCGGGGTTGCCCGCGCCCCGGAGTCAAACTGTTCCACCAGGTCGGATATGGGTCTCGCCCGCCCGGTACCGCCATCGTCCCTGGGGTAGTTCGGGTCATACCATGAGTTGAATATCTGCAAGAAAATCCATTGCGTCCAACGCACGTAGCCGGGGTCCGTGGTAGCGAAGGTCCTTCGCTCATCGTGGGCCAGCCCCAAACGCCGCAGTTGGCTTCGCATGGTGGCGATGTTTTGCTCCGTCGTCACCCGGGGATGCTGACCGGTCTGCACGGCGTATTGCTCCGCGGGCAGACCAAAAGCGTCATAGCCCATGGCGTGCAGGACGTTTTCACCTCGCATCCGCTGGAAACGCCCCACCACGTCCGTGGCGATGTAGCCGAGGGGATGGCCGACATGCAGTCCTTTGCCAGAGGGGTAGGGAAACATATCCATCACAAAGAACTTGGGTGTCGAAGCTCCCGCCTCGCCGCCTTCTGCGTCCGCTAGACCACCCGTTGGGTTTGCTGCCCAAAACGTGCCGTTCTGCCCCCAATAGTCCTGCCAGTGCAGTTCGATCTGCTTGGCGATGGCAGCCGTGTAGCGGAAGGGGGGCTCTTCGACCGAGCCGGAGTTCGGGGCGAGTTTCGTAGGCATCCTTAGAGGGTACCGGCCTGCGCTAACGATTACGATGCGGTCGCGCGGTACCTACCAGCCGCTCTTGCCTCGCCGCCCGCACCGGGCGACCCGTCCGCGTCACGTGGCGCGCCTCCAAGTCATCGCGTAGGACAATCCCGCGCCCACCGGCGCGGATGCGACCCTCTCCAGCTGTCCTTCGATCCTTAGCTCCGAGCATGTGAGCGCGAAGTGCGCGAGCGCGATTCCGATGTCGAGGTCTGCGAATGTGCCGGGCGCCGTATAGAAATGGCAGTCGTTCCCGTCGAGTACGGCGCGGTAGGGCTGGCGGTTCTTGGCCGATGGCGCGATACGGGCCATCCGCAAAGGCTCGGCCAAGTCCGCTGCTTCGCTGGGAGTGAGGGGCGTGACGAAATCCGGGTGGAAGAACAGCTCTTCGAACGGCTTCTTGTTGGTGTGGAGTCTGTCCGCGTCGAAAAGGCGCAGGCGCTGGAGCATCGGACCGGTGCCGCCCGCGTACCCCACGGGCGAGGCGATCCGCAGCTTCTCCTGCCCAATGAGCACGACGTTGCCCGCGAAGCTGCGATGGGTGAAACCCGCCAGCCAGCAGGTGCCCAGTCCGATGGCGGTGCAGTGCAGCACCGCTTGCTCGAACCAGTAGGCCGCCCCAATCTCTGCCAAGGGCCCCGGCTCGTAGATCAGGCCCATGAAGTCGCGGGCGTTCTTGACGGTGCCGTAGGACCCGAGCTTGCGCGGCGCCGTCCCAAAGTCCTGGTGAACGAGTTCGATCCGGGCGCGCACGCCGAAAGGCGCCCGCGTCGCGGCAATGAACTGCCTGATCGACGCCAAATCCTCAGCCCTCAAAGGCTCACCGGTATAGGCCCGAACCGACCGCCTGGCCGTCATCGCCTCCGTCAGGTCCATGAGGCCTGAACCTATCGCGGTTCGCGCACTGGCGTCGAACTCAGTAACGTTGGGCGCATCGCGCGCCCTGAACCTAACTCGCGACCACACCTCGCTACGAAGGAGCCACATCCATGAGTTCACCGCAAACCAATCCCATTCTCCAAGGCGCCCTGGTCGATCTGATCGACCTCACCCTGTTGGCCAAGCAGGCCCACTGGAACGTTCACGGGTCGCATTTCCGCTCGGTCCATCTGGAGTTGGACGAGGTTGAGGCCCAATTGCGCGATGCCCAGGATTTGGTGGCCGAGCGTTTGGCGGCCGTGGGCGGCAACCCCGATGGGCGCGCAAGTACCGTTCTGGCCACATCGAGCGTGGACGACATCGGCGCTGGCCCGCTCGCCGCGGACAAGGTGGTCATCCTGTTCGCGGACCGATTGAACGGTGTCGCTCGGCGTTTGGAGGCCGAACTTGGGGAGTTGGATGCGGACCTGCCCAGCCAGGACATCCTGATCGGCACCATTCAAGAGCTGGATAAGGCCGCCTGGATGTTCCGGGCACAGGAGTCATAGACCCTCAGCCGCGCCGGTTCGCACAACCCACGGCTCGCGCGGCAGCCGCGCCGGGTCGAATCGCCGCGCGAGCAGTTCCAGCGTGACGGGCTCCTTTGGCGCGGCCAACCCAAGCGAGTTCGCCATCGTGCATAGAACGTCGCTGGGGACGATGCCGGCCCGGGCCAACTGCGAGAGGGTCACCGCGCCGTCTCGCTTGGCCAGCCGGAACCCGCTCGGTCCTAAAGCCAACGGAACGTGAGCGTACTCGACGGGTTC
The DNA here is from genome assembly GCA_031268115.1 of Bifidobacteriaceae bacterium. Taxonomy (GTDB): domain Bacteria; phylum Actinomycetota; class Actinomycetes; order Actinomycetales; family WQXJ01; genus JAIRRT01. The sequence goes on along the minus strand of JAIRXV010000074.1, from coordinate 383 downwards.
GAAGCCGAGGAGCTTCGCGAGATAGTGCTGGCGTGGCGCGGAAGAGAGCAGGTCGTCGCCTCGGACCACCTGATCGACGCCCATCTGGCCGTCGTCCACGACGGCCGCCAAGTTGTAGGCGGGCACACCGTCGCCCCGCAGGAGCACGAAATCGTCCACCGGTCCCGCATAGTGTCCGTGGAGCACGTCCTCAATGGTCGCCTGGGCGCCGTGGGCCCGCAGGCGCCACGCGGGATCTCTGTCGCGGGACCGCCGCGCGATCTGCCCGGCGGCCAAGTCCCGGCAAGTGCCGGGGTAGGCGCCAGGGGGCGCATGGGGGGCGGATGGCGCCTCGCGGATCTCTCGCCGGGAGCAGAAGCACGGATAGATCAGGTCCCGGCGAC
>JAIRXV010000101.1 GCA_031268115.1 Bifidobacteriaceae bacterium | reverse complement strand
CCGCAGACATGCTTCATGACGTATGCGACCGCGCCGTTGCCGTTGATGACATCGGGCAGGCCGGGGAACTTGGGGCGAGAAGAGGTCACGAGACACGTCCTGAGCTAGGTGGCTGAAGGGACGTGCGAGTACGCGGTTGAGGCAGTGCGCCGCCACGCCGATCCGGCGGGAATCGACAAGGAGCTGCGACGTTACGGTCCTCACGGGTCCCAACGGAAATTCATGGGGTGAATTTCCGTCCCTAGTCTAGGCGAGCCGACATGGCCCCGAGGACAACCACCCGATTCCCGCCGCCACCGTCGGGTCGCCTGGCAGCGCACCCGAACGCAGCGAGGCCCGGTTGGGCTTGTGTCGCCTTCGCCCCAGAAGCAACACCAGCCCCACCGGGCCGCACACAGATTCAGACGAACGGGGCGCCCGGGTTCTTCCCGACTCAGCGAGATTCTCGAAACTGGTCTTCCCAAGGGGGCCGGCGCCGTTCACCGGGCGTTCGCGCCGGCGGGTCCTGGCCTCGCCCTACCAGCCGGTAGGGCGCCATCGATAGAGCAGGCCCGTGCGCCATCCGCCGCTTGGTACCCTGAAACGACCAGCCTCCACTCGAAGGGATGTCCTGTCATGGGTTTGATTAAGGCGGCCGTAGGTGCCATTGGCGGCAATCTGGCCGATCAATGGCTCGATGCCATCCAACCACCGCCGATGGGGCCGCACACCCTTGCGGTGCTCGGCGCGCCGTCGAACGATTCGCGGCGCTCCTCGAATCGCAAGGGCACCACCGGTTACATTTCCAACGGTTCGCGCATCGTAGTCCCGGTTTCGACTGCGATGATCCTGACCGATGGCGGCGCGGTCGGTGATTTTACCGCTGAGGCCGGCTATTACACTGTCCGGACCGATTCCGCGCCGTCTATCTTCTCTGGAGGCCTCGACGCTTCAATCGAGGATGTGTGGAATCGTTTCAAATTCGGAGGCAGCCCGCCGGTTCAACAGATGGTTGTCTTTGTCAATTTGCGCGAGATTCGCGATGTGAAGTTCGGTACACCGGCCCCAGTGACCTATTTCGATGATTTCTACCAGGCCGAGTTGTCGCTGCGCGCCCACGGCGCCTATTCGTTCCAAATCACCGATCCGCTGCTGTTCTTCAGGAACGTCATGCCAGCGGGTGCAAATCAGGTTACAGTGGAGGACATCCAGGGACAGTTGTTCGCCGAGTTTGTCTCCGCGCTCCAGTCCGCCATTTCACGTCTGTCTGTGGACGGTTACCGGATCAGCCATATCCCGGCGGCCGCGGATCAACTCAATCAGTACATGGACGAGGCTCTCGATGCGAAGTGGCGCCAATTGCGGGGCATGGAGATCCTCTCGACTGCGATTGCTTCGATCTCTTACACAGAGGATTCCCAGAAGCTGGTTTCGATGCGCTCTCAAGGCGCCATGATGGCGGCGCCGGGTGTGGGTAACGCATTCGCGCAGACGGCAGTGGCCGAGGGGTTGCGTGCCGCCGGGTCCAACCCAGCTGGGCCATTGGGTGCGTTCGCGGGGATCGGGGTTGGTGCCGGCGCGGGCGGCCCGGGATTGTTCACGGCCTCTGCTCCCGCCGCTCCGCCCTCGACCGATACCGGACAGGTCGCGGCCCCGCCCGCGGTGGGCCCCGCGGGCGCACCCCCGACAGCCGCCACAGCTGGCCCTCCGACCCCACCCGTCACCCCCGGCGCGCCTCACCCGCCGGCATCACCCGCGGCCACCGGGGGGCCGCCCGGTGTCCCGCACGGCAACCGCTTTTGTCCCCAATGCGGCCAGCCCTTGCCGCCCGGTGCTCGATTCTGCCCGGGCTGCGGCGCACCTCAGGCGTAGGACGGTGTTGAACAATGCTGAAGCCGCCCACCTCGCGCATCGAGCATTCGGCTGACCGGGCAACGTCCGGACCGAATCCGGCCCTTTGCCCGGCCGCTATAGCTGGAGCACCGCTGAAGCGGGGCGATCTGGGATCGCCGGTGCGACAAAGGTCCAAGACATGAGCGCGCCCACCAATCAAACCTCGCGGTGCCCCAATTGCGGTGGTGTTCTTGTCTTCGATATCGGCTGCGGACTGCTTGTCTGCGATCAGTGCGGCTCCGCGTTTGAGGTTCCCGCCGAGAAGGGATCGCAGCCGGCCGCGGACGCATCGCAGCCGGCCGCGGACGCGCAGCCGCCCATCCAAGGTGCCCCGACCCCTGAGGGTATGGGCGTGTACCGGTGCGACTCCTGCGGAGCGGACATCGTGGCAGAAAGCCGGACCGGTATCACCGTGCGTTGCCACTACTGCCATAACCCAGTGGTCTTGATACCGGAGATTTCGGGGCAATACCAGCCAGACGCCATCGTCCCGTTTACAGTGACTCGGGAACAGGCGATAGCGAGCTTTGAGCGCTACACCGCGCGCCACCATTTTACGCGCCGTACCTTCTACGACGAAGCCAACATCGACAGGCTGACCGGCGTCTACCTGCCTTACTTTGCCATCGACGCGTATTTGGAGGGTGAATTTGTCGCCCAAGGCGACCGGCGCCGTACGCGTAGCGGCGTGAATGAGACTATTGTCGAACATAATATCTATTCGCTGCGTCGGCACACCAGCTTCTTCATCGACGATTATGCAATCGAGGCGCTGTCCCAGGCCCTAGCCCAGACGATTGTAACTTCGGTTCAGCCCTTCGATCTCACCAAGCTCTCCTCATTCGACTACCGCTACCTGGTTGGTTTCCAGGCAGAGCGCCGCGATCTGTCCTCTTCGGACTTGGAGGGGCGTATCGGCTCGGATTTTAGGGATGTCGCACAGCGCTTGATGGTCCGGTATTTCAAGACCCTCAACTACACCACGGTGACCACTGCTGAGGCGCAATGGTTGAAGATTACGAGCGAGGAACGCAAGTATGTCCTATTGCCTATCTGGCTGTTCACGTACCTCGACCGAGCTAAAGACAAGACCTACTATTATGCGGTGAACGGTCAGACCGGCGAAGCGAGCGGCATTTTGCCGATTTCGCCGGTGCGGGCCGCGCTGGCCACGAGCACATTGTTGCTGGGCGGCTGGGCCGCGATCCTCGGAACCCTTTGGGCGGTGGGATGAAATGGTGAAGACAGTGAGGCTTGGCGCCGTTGCCTTGGCCGCGGCCGCAGCATTCGGTCTGGCGGGCTGCTCCAACGAGCCGGCGTCAGACTATGGCGATGCCACGGTGGTGGACGATTCGCAGGTGTTGTCCTCAGCGGACAACGCGGCCGTGTTGGAGTGCGCCCAGCAGTTCGGGATCCATGCGAACGCGGACCGCGTGGTCGTGACGATGATCGACCTGCCGACGCGCGATGCTGAGGTGGCGCGGATGGCGGAGGAGATCGTTGCCGGCGATCCGCGCGAGAACCAGTTGGTGCTGGTTCAGAACGTCCAAACGCGCTACGTCTGGGTCCAATTGAATGGGTCCATCATGGACCGTATAGGAAAAAGCGAAGCGCGGTCCCTGCCTGGTTCGCACGCCGACGATTTCCGGGCCGGCGCGCGCCAGGGGATTTGCAGGACGTTGAACGACGCGAGATCGTATTTCGACGGCGTGAAACGGATCTCGCAAGCGGGTTGGGCAGCGGGTGTGGGGGTGCCGCTCCTAGGTGTGGGCCTCTTCCTGTTCTTCCTGTTTCGGTCTTACAACCTGAAAACGCGCAAACAAAAGTATGACTTGAACCTTGCGAAATTGGAGCACTTAGACGGCGAGGATGTCTTCGTTCGCCGCTACGTGACGCGCACCAGCACGGAAAGCAGTCATGGCGGTT
>JAIRXV010000068.1 GCA_031268115.1 Bifidobacteriaceae bacterium | reverse complement strand
GTGGGTTTTGTGGGAGCACACGGTGGCGTCGGCGCGTCGAGCCTCGCCGCCGCCACCGCTGAGCTGCTAGTGGGATGTGGACGGAGCGTCAACCTGGTGGACTTAGACCCAGGGGGTGGCCCGCTGTTAACGCTTCTCGGGATCGCCCAAGGCAGCGCCAGCGATGGCTGGGCACAACTCTTGGCCGCGTTGCGCACCGAGGGCAACGACAGGGATGGGGAGGCGATGGAGCTTGCGGCCGAACCCGAGGCTAGTCTCCGCGACGGGATCAGTTCGATTCCAGGCCGCTTTTCCCCGGAACGCCCAGGCGGTGCATCCGCCGAAACTGGCCGGGCCACGCCCGGCCAGGCGACCGCCGAGGTCGATGCCGGGCGGGGAGCACGCGGGCCGGTCTCGATCAACGCTCTGCCCGGACTGCGCTTCCTGGGCGGATCGGACCGGATCGAGGCTGGAACCCCCGCGCACCTCGTGCTTCGTGGTCTCGACGCGATGGAAGCGACGCGGGACCCCTCAGTCACACTGATCGACGCCTCACGTTTTGGACCAGTCCCCCTGGCCCGTCTAGTCCACTGGTGCGATCGCCTCGTGGTTGTCGCGCGAACCAACGCTGTGGGGATGGTCGCAGTCGATTCCATGGAGGCCGCCCTAGGCCAACCCACCTGTCCGGTGACGCTCGTGTGGCGCGCCGGACGCGGGCACCTTGCCCCGCGAATCGAGGCGGGGTGGGCAGCTGGGGTGCGGGACGTCATCGTCCTGGCGGAAGAATCCGGACTGCGAACGCCACTTGGCGCGTCCCAGGTGGCGATCGCCAGGCCACGCGGGGCCGTCGCCAAGTGCGCGCGGGAATTGGCCGCGACGCTCGGGGTGCCAGCAGCTGAATCGCGACGCTCAACGCTGCTCAAGCGGTGGCGAACCAGGGAGAACACCCCCCGGCCTCGGCGCCAGTCGGGGGCCGAACACTCCCCGGGCCTCGGGGGCGGTGAGCCGCTGTTCGGGGCAGCGAAAGACGAACGCGACTACACGGGAGACGATCCGTTCAAGAGCTCCCCAATTCCCTTGGGCGGGCAAAGAGTACGCAAGGCCGACCGGCCCCAGGGCACGCGCATCGGCCAATGGGACGCGGAGTGGTAGGCGTCCAGGTCGCGGCCGCGGCGCCGCTGATGGCGCTACTGGAGAATCCCGAAGTAACAGATGTCCTAGTCAATGGGCCGCACGGGGTTTGGGTGGACGGACCGGACGGGTTGCGAGCGACGGCCATCGCAGTGGGATCCGCCCAAGAGATCCGCCGTCTTGCCTGCCAACTTGCCAGCGTTGGCGGCAAACGCCTCGACGACGCCTGCCCCGCCGCCGACGTTCCCCTGCCCGGCGGGCTGCGAATGCACGCGATTCTTCCCCCTGTCGCGCCAGACGGACCGCTCATTTCCTTGCGTATCGCTCGGCGCGACTCCTTCACGCTGGCCGAACTGACCGACCGAGGGACGATGCCGACCGCGTGCGCCGACCTGATGCGCCAGCTCGTCGCTGAGCGGGTCAATTTCTTGATCTGCGGGGCGACGGGCACGGGCAAGACCACACTGCTCTCAGCGCTGCTTGGACTGGTCCCGCCGACGGAGCGCATCTTGCTGATCGAAGAAGCCGCCGAGATCTCAGCGGATCACCGTCACCTAATTCGGTTGGAGGCGCGCACAGCAAACAGCGAAGGCCGCGGCGAGTTCACGCTGGCCCAACTTGTCAGGCAGGCCGTTCGCATGCGCCCAGACCGGATCGTGCTCGGTGAATGCCGGGGCGCTGAAGTTAGAGACGTCCTCACCGCCCTCAACACCGGTCACGAGGGCAGTTGCGCCACACTTCACGCCAACACGGCCCGCGACGTGCCCGCCCGGCTTTCCGCTCTAGGTGCGCTCGCGGGGATGAACCCGCAGGCCGTTGCCGCTCAAGTGGCGGCCGCGCTGTCGGCGGTGATCCACTTGCGTCGAGATCGAACCACCGGGCGGCGCGAAGTCACCCAGATCGCAGCCATCCGCTCAAGTGGGCAGTCGGTGACAACGGTGCCGGCCGTCATCGTCCGCTCAAGTGCCACCGAAAAGGGGCCCGGCTGGGGGGACCTGGCCGAACGCTGCGGGTGGTGAAATCGGTGCGGAAGGATCAGACCCGAACAGAGCGCATGGGCGAGGCCATCGATGAAGTGGCGGCGCTGGCCAGGGCAGGGATTGACGGTGTCCTCGCGTGGGAGCCGGTGACCGGGCCGCTGCCGCCGTCAGCGGAACTCCCCGCAGCGCTGAGCGAGGCAGGCGAAGAGCTCGGTCCGGCGTTGGCGGCCGTGGAGCAGCTGGCGCGGGAGGCAGGGGCATCGCGGGCCGATCTGCTCGACGCATTCGGGGCATCCTTGGCCGACGCCCAGGAACTGTCGGATGCCCGTGACGCCGCCCTGGCCGGACCGCGTGCCACAGCCCGGGTGCTGGCGTGGCTGCCGGTGCTGGGCCTGGTGCTGGGGACCGCCATCGGCGCCCAACCGTTGCAGGCGATCGCACGCGGTGGTGTGGCAGGTGGCGCCGCGTTGACTGGGGCGATTCTCATGGCGCTGGGGTGGGCGTGGACTAGGCGACTGCTTGCGGGTGCTGCCAGGGACGATGCCGGTCCGCTCGTTGCCGTGCATCTGCTCGCCGCCGCCCTCGATGCTGGCCTGACTCTGCCAGCGGCGCTCGTGGCCGCCGGGCAGTTCGGCGACGGACCCGTGGAACGATGCTTCGCGGTGGTTGGGCGGCAGCTGATGTTTGGCCAGCCCTGGGATCAGGCCTGGGCGGACCGTGGCGGTCCGGACGTGGCCCCAAGCAGCGCTGGCGGCGTTAGGCGGCGCCCAAGATCCGCTGGGGGCAGGGACGAGGAGCTGTTGGCCGCCTGCCGACGTGCGTTGACCCTGGCCTGGGACAGCGGCGTAGCCGCAACGCCGCTGCTCAAGGGCATGATTGCGCGATGGCGGCGGCGTGCCAAGCGGGATGGCGCCGTTGCCGCGGCCCGCCTCGGGGTAACCCTCATGCTGCCTTTGGGTCTTTGCTACCTGCCCGCATTCGTTTGTGTGGGTCTGGTTCCGGTGGTGGTTTCGTTGGCCGGGGGACTGATTGGGCCGCTGTAGGTGGACGGCTGCCGTCTGGGAGGCGGGCCGAAGCGAGCCGGGCCGAGATCCGGGCGATTGCCGCCGTGGGTGGGCAGCTGCCGTGGGCTGCGCCCGTTTGGGAGGCGGGCCGAAGCGGCCAGGCGCCCCCGGGGTGCGCCGCAAGCACGGTTATCCACAGTCCGAAGGTCGTGGCCGAGCGCGGTGCGGGCCCGCCCTGACAGGGTAGAAACAACCGACAGAAAGGACGCCTACCATGGCTCTTCACCGAATCTCCCGCTTCTACCGCACAGCATTGGATGCTTGCGCCCGACCCTTTGAACGCCGTTCGCCGTGGCAGGAGGATGTTGGCGCCGCCACCGCCGAGTACGCCATCGCCATAGTCGCTGCCGCCGGGTTCGCCGGCCTTCTGGTCACCCTGTTGACCAGCGACACCGCACGCACATGGCTGACCAACATCATTGAAGGCGCCCTCTCCTTGTGAAACGGCCCCGCATGACTCGCGGCACGAGGGACGATGGCGGTACGACAACAGTCGAGGTCGCCATCGCCTTGCCGGCGCTTGCCGCCCTTCTCGCAGTGCTCCTTGCCGTGGGAGTCGCGGTGGTGACGCAGTTGCGTTGCGCCGATGCCGCGCGGGCAGGGGCCCGCGAGGCCGCACTCGGATCCGCGGATGCCGCCATCGTCGCCGTTGTTGAACGGGTGGCCGGGGGCGATGCCGGAGCCACCGTCGAACGGACTGCGGGGATGGTCAGGGTTACTGTCCAACTCCCAGTGCGGCTGCCCGCGCTTGGGCTGTCGGGCGGCCGCAGGATGGTCACGGCATCGGCCCGCGCCCAGTGCGAACCGGGACGGGGTTGCCCGTGACGCAGCCGCTGTTGGCATCGAGGGACAAAGGCGCGGGCACAGTACTCATGCTGGGTTTGGCGGGTGCCATCGTCGTTGCCATAGTCGCTTGTCTCTTGGTGGGAGCAGCGGTTCTTGCGGGGTCGCGTGCGCAAAGTGCGGCCGATCTTGGGGCCATCGCAGGCGCTCAGGCACTGCTCGATGGGCTCGGCCCCGAAGCGGCCTGCGCGGCAGCCGGTTCAGTGGTCCAGGCGAACGGTGCCGAACTCTTGAGCTGCGTTCCAGGGGCCGAGCGCTGTGAGGTTGTGGTTGCACACGAAGTGTCGCGTGCGGTGCGTGGATCGCCGGTCGCGCGGGCGGTCGCCCGAGCGGTAGCGGGGGCGTCCCCCTGAGGGGCCAGTGGACAACCGGTCTTGGCGGGACGATGACCAGTCCGCCATGCCAGGGAATCTCGAAGCGTTGAGTAGCCACTACGGCCCAGCGACGGCCGCGACCAAGCGGTGCGCGGCGGCCTTGTCCAGCAGTTGGTTGGCGTTGCCGCACTTCGGGGACTGCACACAGGAAGGACACCCGTCCACGCACGGGCACTGGGCCAGCAGGTCGCGGACTGCGCCGATCAGGGCATCGTGGGCCGCGAAGGCACGCTCGGCAAACCCAGCCCCACCGGGCATCGCATCGAAGATGAAGATCACTGGGCCACTCGCATCGGCGTGCGATGCGGCTGAAAGGCCGCCCAAGTCCCATCGGTCGCATGTGGCCAGCAGTGGCAGCAACCCGATTGCAGCGTGCTCCGCCGCGTGGAGCGCGCCTGGCAGTTCGGCGGGCGCGATCTCGGCCTGTTCCAGGATGGGCGATTCTATGGTCAGCCAGCAGGCGGCGGTTCGCATGGCGTGTTCCGGCAGGTCGAGCGGGATCGAATCGATCCGGTCGCTACTGCCAGCGCGAAGCCGGTTATAGGACGTCACCTGGGTGCGGACCTCGACTTCACCGAAATGCCAGGCCAGACCCGTACCGGGGTCTGTTCGCTGCTCGGCGACGATCGCCACCGTGGTCTGCGAATTGGCTTGAGTCCGGTAGGCGGGCCGATCTGCGCGGACCAACGCGACACCCCCTTCCAGATCGAGTTCCGTGACCACAAAAGATGCCCCCTGATGGAGATAGACCGCTCCACCGTGGACTGTCCCTTCGGCTCGTTCGGCATCGACGGTGCCGAGGAGCCGGCCTGTCGGTTCCTCGACAATCTGGACCGTTGGCCCGCGATCGCCGCGCAAGTCGGTCAGTGACGTGGCAGCTTCGGCCGGTCGCCAATACCAGCCAGTGGCTCGCCGCCGGAGCACGCCGGCCGCGCTCAACTGCTCGACGATGCCGGACATCTGCGGCCCGAACAGAGCGTCATCGGGCTCGGTCAACGGGAGTTCCGCAGCGGCAGCACACAGGTGAGGAGCGAGGACGTGCGGGTTCTGCGGATCGAAAACCGTCGCCTCAAGCGGGGCGCCGAAAACGGCCTCCGGATGGTCCACGATGAAGCTGTCGAGAGGGTTGTTGCCGGCCACCCAAATCGCCAGCCCATCGCCTCCGCCACGGCCCGCCCGCCCAATCTGTTGCCACAGGGACGCCCGAGTGCCTGGCCACCCCGCAATGACCACCGCATCGAGGCTCGGGACGTCGATGCCAAGTTCGAGGGCCGTGGTCGCGACCAGACCCGCCAGGGACCCAGAACGCAACCGCTCCTCCAGATCGCGCCGCTCCTCCGGCAGGTACCCTCCCCGATAGGAGGCAATCCGCCCGGCAAGGTGCGGGTTGAGTCCCATGCGTGCGCCATCGGCCACCGATTCGGCCGCGAACCGCGAACGCACAAACACCAGAGTCTGGGCGCCCGCTCCGGTCAGTTCCGCAAGCAACTCCGATGCCTCGGCCTGAGCGGACCGCCTCAAGGGTCGGCCCACGGAAGCATCCCGCGGTTCGGGGTCGGCGTGTCCCGCAGAAGCAGGATCGCCGGTCGCGGGGCTGATCCCGCTCGCGGTCGCCTCGCCGCGGTCCGGCGATCCGCTAGGCCCGGTGGGTTGGTGGTATGGGGACTGGGCGGCATGGGTGGTGGGCGAGAGTGGTTGGGGTGGGCTGGCATCGGCGTTGGTGGGTTGGTGGTTGGGGGACTGGGCGGCATGGGTGGTGGGCGAGAGTGGTTGGGGTGGGC
>JAIRXV010000051.1 GCA_031268115.1 Bifidobacteriaceae bacterium | reverse complement strand
CCATCCGATCCGGTCGGCGACCTCACCCGCATCGCGTGGATCGACCAAGAATCCAGTGCGCCCATCCTGGACAGTCTCGACCGCACCGCCGGTCCGTCCCACCACAACGGGCAGACCCGACGCCGAGGCCTCCAATGTGACCGCACCCAGACCTTCCTCCACCAGCCCCGCCGCAACGGGCCTAGTCAACAGGACGGCGACATCGGCCGCCGCGTAGACGTCTGGGATGGCCGCAAAGGGCAGACCACCCGCGAATCGGACCGACCGCTCGATCCCCAAACGGCGGACCTGAGCCTCCAACGCGCGGCGGCGAGGCCCTTTGCCCACCAGCAACAGCGTCGCGTCGGGGCAACCGCCGACAACAGACGGCCAAGCCCGCAGCAACACATCCTGCCCTTTGAGTGCTACCAGTCGGGAAACGCAGACCACGAGCGGACCGGACGGGACCCCGAGACGAGTCCTCAACGCATCGGGGTTGGCGCCAATCGGTGCGCTCCCGGGCGGGCCGGGCGCGCGTGTCCGAGACGCGAAGGCGTCGAGATCCACCCCTGGGGTCAGTCGAACAAGACGAGGCGGCTTGGGCGGAAGCGCGCGGCGAAGCGTCCCCAAGACTGCGTCAGAGATGTAGGTGAGGCAGTCCACCGCGCCGGCGATGCGGCGAAGCACGGGCCGCCCCGCCGGCACCCTTGCCCAGGTCCGTTCGTGCCCATGGGTCGAGGCAACGACCCGACGGACCCCAGGGTGAGACCGCAGGGTGGGAGCCAACAGACCGAGTGTCGCGGCCGCGCCGAACCACACCGAGTCGCACCGGTGCAGGTCGATTAGTTCCCGCGCCGTCCGCGCCACCGCTGGTGTGGGTAGCAGAGTCGATGCCGCCAGGCGGTGGACGGGGAAGGCGAGCCCGGCATCGAACGCCGCAGCGCCCGGCATGGACGCGGTCAATACGACCAAACGTTCCGGGGGCAGGCGCCGCGTCAGTTCGTAGACGAACGTTTCGATGCCGCCCAGACGCGGCGGGAAATCGTTGGTGACAACAAGGGTCTTGCCCATCAGTTCCGCTCCGCGGCGACAACCCGGCTGGCCGCTAGCGTTCGTCCACGATCCGATGTCACGCCCCAACCGTAGCCTCAACGGTCTTCGCTGGGGCCCGCCGCCGGCCCGCACCGCCTACGGCTTGCCCGCCAGCGCCCATGCCCGCACACCGCCGCTGATGCCAGCGGTGTTGGAAACCACCACGATGTCGTCTTCAAAACGGGCCAGAGTGGCTGGGGTGATCATGCGGGAGTTGCCGCCGCCCACGTACAGTCGGTCCCAACGCACCACGGGACGCAGCGCTGCGATCACCTTGCGGACCCGCCGAGACCAAATCGGATCGCCCAGGGCGCGGCGTTCATGCTCACCGATGTATTCGTCGATCGTGTCGTATCTGGTGAACGGCGCATGGGAGAGTTCGAGATGAGGGGCCGGCACGCCGCCATCGAACATGGCAGAGCCCAACCCCGTGCCGAACGTCAGAACCAATTCCAGGCCTGTCCCAGCGATCACGCCGGCGCCGTGCATTTCCGCGTCGTTCAATACCAGCGCTGGCACTTCGAGGTTGTTCGCCAAAGCGGCCTCCATGTCGAAACCTGTCCACTCCGCCATCAGGTCTGGATCGACGCGCGTGCGTGGACCGGACCGGTTGATGTAATGCGGCGTCCAGATGACGACGCCATGGCGGATCATCCCCGGCATTCCCAGCGTGACCCGATCATAGGGTGGCAGCCCAGCCGATACTTCGCGCACCGCCTCCAACAGGCGCCGCGGCGCCAACGGGTACGGGGTGGGAATCCGCCTTGGTTTGGCGTGGGAGGTACCGTCCGAATCGAGTACTGACGCCTTGATGCCGCCGCCGCCGCAGTCGACGCATAAGGTCGCGGGTGAAAGGTGAACCACGCGGTGAGGGTACCGTGGCCGCGTGGCTGCTCTCATGCACGATGCCGTTCCCCCCGTGCGCCTTCGGCTGGACTTGGCGTATGACGGGGCCGGGTTCCACGGGTGGGCCGCCCAGCCGGGGCTGCGCACCGTCCAAGGGGATGTCGAGGCCGCGCTGGCCCGCATTTTGCGTTTCGCGGCCCCACCTCGGACCACGGTGGCCGGGCGCACGGACGCCGGAGTCCATGCGCGCGCCCAAGTGCTCCACGTGGACATCGCCCGGCCCGCGTGGCACGCGTTCGCGGCTTTGAAAGCGCCCAAGGCAAGCGGTGAGGCGGTGCTTCGTCTGCTCCGGCGTCTCAACGCCTTGTTGTCTGCCGATGTGCGGGTCTTGTCCGCGGCGATTGCTCCGCGCGGATTCGACGCGCGGTTCTCTGCCCTGTCGCGGCGTTACTGCTATCGAATAGCGGACGAATCGTGCGCCCTCGACCCGTTGACCCGAGGGCAAGTGCTGTGGCACCGCCGGCCCCTTGACCTGGAACGGATGGCTTTGGGTGCTGAGCCGCTCGTTGGGGAGCATGATTTCGCCGCCCTCTCTCGGCCCCGCGTGGGGGCTAGCACCGTGCGGCGAATACTCGATGCCACGCTAAGGCGCACCTCGACGGGGAGCATCGAACTGTGGATCGAGGCGGACGCGTTCTGCCATTCCATGGTCCGGTCCATCGCCGGGGCACTGGTCGCGGTGGGTGAGGCTCGCCGGGACCCGACTTGGATGGCCGAGGTCCTGACCAAGACCACCCGGGAGTCCGCTGCCACCGCGATGCCAGCCCACGGACTGACCCTGGAGGCCGTGCGGTACCCGCCAGACACGGATCTCGCGGCCGCGGCCGAAGCCCATCGCAGGCTTCGCGGGCCGGTCTTCCGAGGCTGACTCTGGTCCTCGCCGGGCGGTGATTATGGTCCTCGCCGGG
>JAIRXV010000020.1 GCA_031268115.1 Bifidobacteriaceae bacterium | reverse complement strand
GACCGCCCGACCATTCAACTGGACCTGGGACCGAGCCAAACTCAACCAATACCTCAAACACCTCAGCACCATCGACCTCGCCGCATGACCGCCAACGAACTAACGAACACGGGCACTAGATTGAAGCCTAGGCGCACACCCGATACTGCCAGTCGAATCTCGTGGCGCGGTTGGTTGCGGGGCACTGGACGAAGCGGCGCGCAGGCCGTAGCCTCGGGGGAAAGCCCTCCTGGCGCACCGGCCAACGTCGGCCATCCCACCGGACCGCATCGACGCGGGACCGCCCTGGGAGCCTCGGTGCAGCATACGGGCTCCGGTTCGACGGAAGGACGCAATCCCATGACAATCAGCTCGTTCGCACGTACGCGCCCAGCTCGCGGCCTCGCGCTATTGGCGACCGTGGCACTTGGTGTGCCGCTCGTCTGCGCAGGGTCGGCCAACGCGGGGCCGACCGACAGTTTCACGGCCCGCCTCGACTACCAATTCCGCGACCACCAAGTGCCGGTCGGGGATCGCCTCGCGGACCTCATTGCCCAACTGACACTGGAAGAAAAGGTCGCTCTGGCCTCCGGTTCCTCCGCGGCCGCCATCGAACGTCTCGGCTTGAACGCCGGACGCTCGGTTGCCGGCGGCGAGGGCCTCCACGGCATCCAGGGCGGCGACGCCACGGTGTTCCCAAGTTCCCTTGCGCTGTCTCAAAGCTGGGACCCGGCTCTCCTGTCCGATGTCGGCGACGTGATCGCCGAAGAGGGCCTTGCCATGGCGGAGAACCCGTGGTGGATGTTCTTCGGCGGCGAGCAGTGGGCTCCTGGGGCCCCGGGCCGCCTTGCCCCAGTGCTCGATCTGCTGCGCGACCCCCGCTACGGGCGGGCCTACGAGACCTACGGAGAGGACGCCTACCTCACGGGCGCCCTCGGTACCGCCATCACTGGAGCCATGAACGACAGGACGCCCGACGGCTACCAGAAGTTCGTTCCCGCCCTCAAACACCCACTCGCCTACGGGACTGAAATCAATCGCCTGTGGACCAACACGGTGATGCCAGAGCGGTCCAAGAACGAATATTACGTCAAGGCGTTCCAATATCCGATAGCGGCCGGCAACGCCAAGAGCCTGATGAATTCCTATCCGTTAGTCAACGGCAAACCGATGTCCGTCAACCCCCTTCAGGACGCGTTGTTGAACGAATGGACGCCCGACTATGAGGGCACAGGCCATTACGAATACACCACTATGAACGACTATGGCTCCGGATCGTCCATGTGGGTTCATTCCCAGCGCTACTTCTCCGACACACCCGAAGGGCGCTCCCTTGGCGTGGCCGAAGGGGTACTCAACGGCCAAATGAGCTGGTCCTTGAGGGACTACGGCAGCTACACCTCATCCACCGACATGCTGTATGAGGCGTTGGCCCGGGGCATGATCACCGAGGCCGACGTGGAAGAGAACGCCAAACGGGCCCTGGCGATGGCGCTGCGCCTCGGCGATTACGACCACCTGGCATTGCAGAACCCGTACATGGCGATGGGTAGCGTGGCGCGTGGGGATCTCCTGCCCGATAACCGTCAGTCCGCCTTCGACGCATCGGCCGAACAAATCGTTCTTCTAAAGAACGATGGCGTTCTGCCGCTGTCCGGTTCGGCCACCGACGAGGCGGTGCTGCTCGGATCCCTCGGCGAGGACATCCTCAAGGATCACTACACAGGCAATTTCGTCTACGGCGTCACAATCAAGGACGCGTTGGAAAACAAGCTCGGCGCCGGCAACGTCCACTACGACAGGGCCGTCGATACGGTCAGCTTCCAAGCGGACAACGGCAACTACCTCTTGGCCAGCAACAACGCCTACTCCGACCCTGGGTCCTCCTCGGCTGGCGGCGGCTACCCGCCCGCCCCGGCCGATGTCCCGATCACGGCGACAGGCACTCCGTCCGGAACCGACCCATCGACTGCGGACACGCCTTTGCTGTTCGAACTGTACGATTTCGGCGAACTCAGCCAATTGCTGCGCACCCCAATCAACGACCGGTTCGTTCAGGTGCCTCACACCCAGTCCAGCCCCATCAACGCCGGCCTAATGGTCAACAACACTTCCCAACCCGGCCAGGCGTCGCTCACAGCCGGCAACACCGCCTACGTCAACTACCAGACGTTCCGGGTTGTGGGAACGGACGATGGCAAGGTCGGCATCTACAACCAGATCGCGGGCAACGGCGGCAACAACTCCTACGGCGAGTCGGCGATGGCCTACGACCAGGACGACGAGGACCTTAACAACGGTTCCTATCTCTTCCTAGACGCCTCGGGTGCAATCAAGGCCGACACCACCGATGGCCACGTCGGTCCGTTCCGCAACGAGAACCACACCGTCGGTGCAAGCGTCACCGAAGCCCCCTTCGATACGGGCGGCAACGACCGCGTAGTAGACGGTCTGCCGGACACCTACGAGTTCGATATGCGAACCGTCGAATCCAACACCGATGCGATAGCCGCCAAGGTCGGGGCCGCCGATCCGGGCGCCCCAATCATCATGGTGGTTGGCTACGACCCGCACCTCAATGCGCGCGAAGCGATCGACCTTCAGCAAACGGGTCTGTCGGCCCAGCAGACCGAAAACATCGACTATGTCACCAACACCCTTGGACGCGACGTAATCCTAGTTGTCAAGACCGGATCGCCTATGACAATCGACGCCGCCGTGCAATCCAACCCGAGAATCAAGGCGATCCTTGAGATCGGCCATTCCGGGCAGGAGGAAGGCTCTGCCCTGATCGCGGCCCTGTTCGATGACGGCTATTCCGTCCCGGCCACCGGTTGGGCGCCCGCCGCGAGCAAGTACTCCCCCTACGGCAACTACACGTCCTACCCGGGCTACCTGGCTGCCGCCAGCACCCGCACTATCCCGGCTTTCTCGCCCGCGGGACGCCTGAGCGCCACTTGGTACCGCCAAGTCGAGGACATGGTGGGAGCATCCGAAGACAACCCGCCGGCCTCTTACCGTTGGCCGGCCTACGCCGAAGCGGACAACGACAATCTGTCCAACCTCAACGGCACCGTCCCCAAGGGCTTGATGACCTACGACATCATCAAAGGGGAACGCACCTACCAGTACTTCAACGGGACACCGCTGTACGAATTCGGCTACGGCTTGACCTACACCGACTTCGACTACACAGCCACCGTCTCTCCAATAGCGAACGGGAAGTTCACCGTGGCCGGCACGGTCCGGAACACCGGAACCAAGACCA